>NZ_LBFB01000004.1:0-139140 GCF_013363285.1 Marinitoga sp. 1154
TTACTTCCTGCGATATTTCTACTGCATTACTTGATACGTTTTGCGCTGCTATTGATACTTCATTTACTCCTGAGGTTAGTTCTTCTGTTGTCGCTGCTGCATTTTCTGCATTTTCTTCTATTGCTCTCGCTTTTTCCAGTGCTTCTTCGTTTGCCAGCATTGTCCTTTCCGCTACTTCTCCTAATATCTCCGATGATTCTTCTATTTTATTTCCCGCTTCTAATAACCATTTTACTGTTTCTTTCAGGTTATTTGACATGTTTTGCAATGACTTCGCTATTATCGCTGTTTCGTCTTTCCCTTTTGATTTGAATTCTACTGTAAAGTCTCCTGTTGCAAATCTGTCTACTTTTTTGCTTAATTCCATTAATGGTTTTGATATTTTTTTGGCAAATATTATTGATATTATTATCGATATTATTAATATTATTATTGAGGTTATTATCAACACTATTTTTATCTTTTCTGATGCTGAAAATGCTTCTTTTGTCGATACTTCTGATATAAATGCCCATTTTATCTCTTTGTATTTAAATGGCGCATATGCCACTATTACTTTTTCACCTTTGTAATTTTCCCCTATTTCCCATCCTGTTTCCCCTGATAATGCCTTTTCTACATAATCTGTTTCTACTTTTTGTTTTAATATCGTTTCTTCTCCTGGTAAATTGTTTCTCATTATTTTATCTTCACTTACTATGTATGTTTTTCCTGTTTCTCCCATGCCACTTTTGTCAAGAAATATATTTTCAAATGTTTCATCTAAAATTCTGACTATTAAATACCCTACATTTTCACCATCATATAATACTCTTTTTCCGGCAAAAAAGCCATGTTCTTCTTCACCAATATTATATGATTCTATATCCGAAAAATGCACATTATCATCATTAGATTGTTTTAGAATATTATATAACTTTCCTAAAACAGTATCTTTATATTTACCATTTTCTATATTTGTTCCAAAATCTTCATTTTTCTTCACAGAATACAATATATAACCATCTGGAGTTATATAATAAATATCATAATATATTGCTTTTATATTTATTAATTTTCTCAATAATGGGTTTATTTGCTCATGTATGGCATTATATTGATATATTTCATCCAATATATCTGGTGAAATTTTGTTTTGATCAAAATTATCATCATAGAAAAAATTATCTAATTTTTCCCTATTTTTATATGGGTTTTTTTCATAGTATACTATTTGTAGGTCTTTTAAATATTTATCAAATCCACCTAAACTTTTTGAGAAATCCTCTTCACCATAAAAACCATTCAAATTTTCTATTATAACCGGCATTTCTGTGAAATAAACTAAATCGCTTTTTACTTCAGATAATGTCTTTTCTAAAAACGCTTTTTTAGAATCTCTGGCAACTATGAGTTTATCAGCAAAACTTTGTTGAAGCGAATTTTGCGAATTTGTAAGACTTATATAAAAAAATATCGAAAAGGATATGAAAAGCAAAGAAAAAACCAGAATGAGAATTTTAGAATTTATTTTCATATTTTCCCCTCCCTGAAATAACAACTAATTTATAAACTCTAAAATATTAGAAATATATTTATCTTTATATCGTGGTTCATTAAAAATCTCATGCTTGGCATATTTATGTTTTTGTATGACCAATGTTTTGAATTTTTTTGCTAATTCATTACAATTATCAACTTTAATTATTTTATCGGATTCTCCATATTGCAATAATACAGGTATATCAACATTTTCCGCTTCTTCTAAAGCTTTTTCGGCTTCTGAAAAAAGTTGCTTTGCTGTTTTAAAGGCTATCTTATTATGAACAAGTGGATCGTCTAAATACTCTTTAATTGCCTTTTCATCATGACATAAATCTTTTGGGTCTATACCATTATTTATTGATATTTTTCCCATCCATCCTATTGTTGATAATAAAATTTTATGAAATGATGTATATAGTTTCCCAACTGCTGGAGAAGATAATATCAGTTTTTCCGGTTTTTTATTAGAATATTCTGTATATCTTAATGCGATTAGTCCACCCATACTATGCCCAAATAATATAAAATTTTCTGGTGTTATTTCTTCTATAAATTTGTATATTTTATAAAAACTTTTTATGTAACCTTTTGACCCTTCACTTACTCCATGCCCTGGAAGATCAAAAGTAATCACCTGATAGTCCATATCAAGAAGTATATCTATTAAAAATTTATATCTTCCAGAATGCTCACCTAACCCGTGAATGATTACAAATGTCTTTTTCGGATTTTCAGTATTTTTATATCTTTTCAAAAACATTTTATCACCTTAATTTTTTTTATTTTGTCTTAATTTATATTTTTTAATTCATAAATTTTTGTTTTTCTATTTCTTTAAATAATTTTTTATTATTGTCATATTTTCTCATTAATCTGAAAATTTCCATTAATGCTTCTTCTTTTGACAAATCATGTAACCAATTTCTTAAAATCCATGAATATCTGAGTTCTTCTTTTGTAAATAATAATTCTTCTTTTCTTGTTCCAGAAAGTTTTATATCAATTGATGGGAATATTCTTTTTGTAGCCAGTTCTCTTGATAATACCAATTCCATATTTCCCGTTCCTTTAAATTCTTCAAATATTACTTCATCCATCTTTGAACCCGTTTCAACAAGCGCTGTCGCCAATATAGTTAAACTTCCTCCCTCTCTAATTCGCCTTGCAGCACCAAAAAATTTTTTGGGAAATGTTAATGCGGAAGGATCTACACCTCCACTTAATAATTTACCACTTGGCGGAACATAAAGATTATATGCTCTTGCAAGCCTTGTCAATGAATCCATTAATATAATAACATCATGACCAAATTCAACCAATCTTTTTGCCATATTTAAAGTCATTTCAGCAACTTTTATCTGATTTTTTGGGTCCATATCAAAAGGAGCTGCTATTACTTCCGCATCAACTGTTTCTCTTATATCTGTAACCTCTTCAGGTCTTTCATCTATTAATAATACTATTCTTTTGGTCTCTGGATTATTTTTTGCTATAGAATTTGCCATGTCTTTTAATAATGTTGTTTTACCAGCTTTTGGTGGTGCAACTATAAGCCCTCTTTGCCCTTTACCAATAGGTGAAAATATGTCTATAATTCTTGAACTAACCGGGGAAGATTCATACTCCAGTTGAAGCCTTTCATTTGGATAGACTGGTGTAAGATTTTCAAAAGAAATTCTATCTCTTGCATGCTCAGGTGCCTGAGAGTTGACCGCTTCTACTCTCAATAAAGCAAAGAACTTCTCTCCTTCCTTTGGTGGTCTCACTTGACCAGCTACTACATCTCCAGTTGAAAGATTAAACCGCCTAATTTGAGACTGAGATACATATACATCATCATTTCCGTTTAATAATGAATTATGAGTATTTCTTAAAAAACCATATCCATCTGGTAATATTTCAAGAACTCCTTCATGAAAAAAATATCCAAATGATTCGGTTTGTTTGCTGAGTATTTTAAACTTCAACTCATGATCAGTCAGTACAGAATAATTTTCTATTCCATATTTTCGTGCAAGATTATATAATTGTCTTCTGGACATTTGATTTAATTTTCCCATATCTATTTCTACAGGAATTATTTCATCTTTTTTTATATCTTTATTATTTTCATTCACGCTTTCACCTCATTGAATTTATTTGTAATTGAATCTATTATATTCATTGATTATTTTTTGTAATTTCACTTCATATGTGTTATCATTAATAAGCATAATTGATATTAGCAGAATGTTAGGAGTTTATGAAGAATTATTTTTGTGGATGCTTTTTATTGTATATTATACCACATTTTTTATTATATAAAAAACTATCAACAACCTATTTCTAAAAAAAATTATATGTATTAAGGTTTGATTTTTTCTGTGTATAAAAATAGTTTTATTTACAATCTAAATAATAAAATGCCCCAATGGGGCATTTTATTATTTTTCTTCTTCGTTTTCCTTTTTCTCAATATTTTCGACTAATTGTAATAAGGATAATTCTGCAGCATCTCCTCTTCTAAAACCTATTTTTAATATTCTTGTATATCCACTGTTTCTATTTTCAAATACTGGTGCGATTTCATCTACTACTTTATTTGTAAACTTTCTGTCATTAAAATATCTATTTATCTGTCTTCTTAAAGCAACACTTCTATCTTTATTGTCTGTTGTTTTTGCTTCTTTAGCCTTTGTCAAGATTTTTTCAACTAATGGTCTTACTGCTTTAGCTTTTGCTGTTGTTGTTATTATGCTTCCATGTTCAAACACTTCTCTTGCTAAATTTTTTAATAATGCCTTCCTATGTGAAGCATATCTGCTTAATTTATTTGTTTTTACTCTATGTCTCATAGTAATCAGGCTCCTCCCTTCTGGATCTCATCATAATCCAATTGGAATTTTTCTTTTAATTCCTTTCGGATCTCATCTAAGGATTTCTTCCCAAAATTTTTGATTTTCATTAATTCATCAGGATCCTTTTTTAGAATATCTCTAACTGTATGTATTTTTTCTCTTTTTAAACAATTTTTTGCCCTTTTGCTTAAATCTAATTCATCAATTTTTGTTTCTAATATTTCAATATTTATAGTTTTAAATTCATCTTCTGCTTCTTGAGTTGCAGATTCATCCACGATACTTTCACCTATTTCAACAATAGGTTGTTCTTCTTCAGTTTCTTCCGTAATTTCTTTCCATGAAGAATATATAATATTAAAATGTTCAATTAGTATTTTGGTTGCTTTTACCAATGCATCTTTAGGATCTACTGATTTTTTTGTCCATACTTCCAGAATTAATTTGTCATAGTCAGTTCTTTTACCAACACGAACATTCTCTGTTAAATAATTTACTCTAATAACAGGACTGTAAACTCCATCTATATATATATATTCTATATCTTTTGATAAATCCATTTCTGCCGTTGAAACAAATCCTTTCCCAATAGTTGCATATAATTCCATTTCAAACTTTTTATTTGCATTCATGGTTGCAATCTTAAATTCCGGATTTGCTATTTCAATTCCAGCAGGGGTTATTATATCTCCAGCTTTTATTTCGGCTGGACCCATTTTGTCTATTCTTAAAATTATTGGTTCTTTTAAGTTAGTTATATTATCAAAATCTGTTACTTTTAGTTCCACTTTCTTTAAATTAACTGTGATTTCCAAAATATCCTCTTGAACGCCTTCTATTACATCAAATTCATGTAATTTTCCTGGAATTCTGATACTGGTAATTGCCAATCCAGGAATTGAGGATAACAATACTCTTCTCAATGCGTTACCTATTGTAACTGCATATCCTCTTTCTAAAGGCGACAAGACAAACCTGCCATATTTGTATTCTAATTCTTCTGATTCTTCTAAAGTTTCTAATATCATTTTTTCCGGTTTGATAAATTCCATTCATTACCCCCAATTTAGCTTTTCTAAATTGGAGTGCACCCCCTTTCTTTTTGTTAGGCGCGTTTTTGCGATAATTATCTGGATAATCAATGTAATTATTATTTTGAATAAAGCTCGATGATAGCCTGCAAGTCTACTGGTACTTCCATCTCATCTAATGTTGGCAATCTTAAAAATGTACCTTTGAATGCATTATAATCTACTTCTATCCAATCTAATTTTTTGTTTGCTTTTTGAGTTAATTCGATTCCCTGTTTAATAGGTAATATTGATCTGCTCTTTTCTTTCACTTCAATAACATCTCCTGGTTTTACTCTATATGATGGAATATCCACTTTTTTACCGTTCACAAGGAAATGCCCATGTCTTACTAATTGTCTTGCTGTTCTTCTGTTTACTGCATACCCCATTTGATATACAACATTGTCTAATCTTGTTTCAAGAATTCTCATTAAGTTTTCTCCTGTATTTCCTTCTTTTCTTGAAGCTTCCTCAAAGTATCTTCTAAATTGTCTTTCTAATACACCATAAATTCTTTTTAATGCCTGTTTTGATCTTAATTGTAATCCATATTGTGTTGGTTTTTTTGTTTGTTTTCCGTGTTGCCCTGGTGCATATGGTCTTCTTGCAAGAGCACATTTATCTGTATAACATCTTTCACCTTTTAAATATAATTTAAATCCTTCTCTTCTACAAAGTTTACAAAGAGATCCTATATATCTTGCCATTACATTCCCTCCTCTTAGGCCTTACATTCCTTTTCTTTTCTTTGGTCTACAACCATTATGAGGTATTGGAGTTTTATCTTTAATATTTTCAATTACCAACCCTGCAGCCTGCATTGTTCTTATTGCTGATTCTCTTCCAGCACCTGGTCCTTTTACATATACATCTAATCTCTTTACTCCATATTTCAAAGCTTCTTTTGCAACCTTGTCTGCTGCTAACTGTGAAGCATATGGAGTTCCTTTTTTTGTTCCTGAAAAACCAGCTGTTCCTCCACTTGCCCAATATAATGTATTTCCTGCTGGATCTGTTAATGTTATTATTGTATTGTTAAAAGTTGATTGGATATGTACAACTGCTTTTTCAAGAGATATTTTCTTTTTCTTTTGAGTTGTTCTCCTAGCCATAAATAAACCTCCTTATTACTTTTTCTTGCCGATTTTTGAAGGTCTTGGACCCTTTCTTGTTCTTGCGTTTGAATGTGTTTTTTGTCCCCTAACAGGTAATCCGTTTTTATGTCTGTAACCTCTGTATGAACCGATTTCAATTAATCTCGCTATACTTTTTTGAATTTCCTGTCTTAATTCTCCTTCAACGAGGTAATGTTCGTTAATATAATGTGTTATTTTACTAATTTCATCATCTGTTAATTCTTTTGCTCTTTTGTCAGGGTCTACTCCTGTTGATTCTAATATTTCCATTGCTCTATGTTTGCCTATTCCATATATATATGTAAGAGCAATGAACAACTTCTTGTTGTTTGGTACTTCAACACCCAAAATACGTGGCATTCAAATTTCCCTCCTTTAAAATTTATCCCTGTCTTTGGTTATGCTTAGGATTTTTGGAACAAACTACCCATACTCTGCCTTTTCTTCTTATAACCCTACAATGTTCACATCTTTTCTTTACTGAGGCTCTTACTTTCATTTGCTCATTCCTCCTCACTACTTGGATTTCTCTTAATTCTCTCTCTTCTTATTATTCTTCCTCTATTTAAATCATAGATAGATACTTCAACTATCACTCTATCTCCTGGTACTAATCTTATAAAATTTTTTCTCATTTTACCGGAAATATGAGCTAAAATCATATGCCCATTATCCAACTCTACTCTAAATGTAGCATTTGGCAACGATTCAACAATATGACCTTCCATTACAATAACATCATCTTTTTTTGCCACGATAATCACCTCTCGGGCTAATCTAATATAGTTAATATCTCTGGACCATTTTTAGTGATAACCAGAGTATTTTCATAGTGAGCTGCATACGATCTATCTGCTGTAATAGCAGTCCAACCATCTTCTAATACCTTTACTTTATTGGTTCCAATAGATACCATTGGTTCTATTGCAAAAGTCATTCTTTCTCTAATTAGAGGACCTTTTCCTTTTGGCCCATAATTTGGAATTTGCGGATCTTCATGTAATTTTCTTCCAACTCCATGCCCAACATAATCTTTAATTATTGAAAATCCAAATGACTCAACATATGTTTGAATAGCATTGCTGATATCGCCTATTTTGTTTCCTGGAATAGCCTGCTCTATACCTATCCAGAATGATTTTTCCGTTACTTCGACTAATTTTTTTATTTCTTCAGAAACTTCACCTATAATGAACGTCCTTGCGGCGTCCGCTATATACCCGTCTAATGTTAACCCTATATCTATTGATACTATATCTCCATTTTTGAATATTTTTCCCTTTAGTGGAAATCCATGCACAATTTCTTCGTTTACCGATATACACGTAGCGTACGGAAATCCACCATAACCTTTAAAGGTAGGAATAAAACCTTTTTCTTTCATATGGCTATTAACAAATTTTTCTACTTCATATGCATTCGAACCTTCTACTACTAAATCCTTTATTTTCTCAAAGAGTAGAGCGAGCTGTCTTCCAGCTCGCTTCATTTTATCAACTTCGGATTGCGTCTTAACTAAAATCATATTATCCCTTCCAATATATTAAACACTTCTTTTGTAACTATTTCAACCGTTCCACTACCGTCTAATGTAAAGAATTGGTTATAGTTCCTATAAAATTCTATTACAGGGTATGTTTTTTCCATATATACTTTGTATCTATCCCTCACTACTTCTTCTTTATCATCATCTCTTTGAATCAATTCTTCACCACATATATCACATTTATTTTCTATTTTTGGTTTTAATGTTATTACATTATATATTTTTCCACATTTTGGACATATTCTTCGTGAGGTTATTCTTTTTACAACTGTTTCCTCATCAACTTCAAGGTATATTATTCCAGTTATAGGATTTCCCATTTCATCTAATATTTTTTCTAAAGATTCAGCCTGAGGAATTGTCCTTGGAAATCCGTCTAATATAAAGCCTTTTTCAACATCACTTTGATTTAATCTGTTTTTTATTACTTCCAACATTATTTCGTCTGATACAAGTTGTCCACTATCTAATATTGATTTTACTTTTTTCCCTAATTCACTTCCTGAAGCAACAGCTTCTCTTAACATATCACCAGTAGAAATATGAGGTATATTATATTTTTTCGAAACTTCTTTAGCTATAGTTCCTTTTCCTGCTCCAGGAGGTCCAAAAAACAACAAGTTAAGCTTTTTCATTATTATCTCCTCCCACGGAGTTTACCTTTTTTCATAAAACCTTCATATTGTCTTGTTATCATATGAGCTTCAATCTGTTGCATTATATCTAATGAAACACCTACTGCAATAAGAGCTGAAGTTCCACCTATCCATATATTAACACCAGATGCACTTCTAATAATATAAGGCAATAAAGAAATTACTACAAGGAATATTGCCCCAATAAATGTTACTCTCATCATTGTTTTGGTTATATAATCAGATGTTGGTTTTCCAGGTCTTATACCTGGTATAAAGCCTCCGTATTTCTTTATATTTTCTGATATATCGTTTGGATCAATAACAACTGAATTATAAAAATATGCAAAGAAGAATATAAGTAATGCATATATTATTAAATAAATTGGTGTTCCATAACCAAACCATCTATTTACCCATTGAGCTCCTGTTGCGGTTGCAAGCATTGAGGGTAATGTCATAATAGCTGATGCAAAAATTATTGGTAATACCCCGCCACCATTCACTTTTATTGGAATGTATGTAGAAGCTCCTCCATATATTTTATTTCCAACAACTCTTTTTGCATATTGAACATTGATTCTTCTTTCTGATGTTTGTAAATAAACTGTTCCCACAACTACTGCAATTGCAACTATAATTAATATTATCCATTCAAAAACACTTAATCTTCCAACTAAACCACTTGCTACATATTGTGGAAATCTTGATACTATACCTGCAAAAATCAATACTGATATTCCATTACCTATACCTTTTTCTGTTATCATTTCACCTAACCATAATAAGAACATGGTTCCTGCAACTATTGATGTTGTTGATATCAATATGAATAATAAATAATTCAAATTAGGAGCTCTATATCCAGCTACTCCTAATGACAAGAAAAATCCTTGAAGCAATGCAAGACCTAATGTAACCTGTCTCGTCAATCTTCCAAATTTTTTTCTACCCTCTTCCCCTTCTTTTAACATTTCTTTCAAACTTGGAATTACTGATGCTAATAATTGTAAAATAATTGATGCGTTAATATAAGGTGTTACACTTAAAACAAAAATTGAAAACTGTTTTAAAGACCCTCCTGTAAATACATCAAAAAAACTAATTAATCCTTGTGAAGCTCCTCCTAATCCTGCTATAAAACCTTCCCATCTTACTAAATCTATACCAGGAATAGGTATATATATCCCTATTCTAAAAGCTATTAAAGCTAATAATGTAAATATAATACGATCCCGGAGTTCCGGGATCTTCCACATATTTTTAAATGCTTCTTTCATTACTGAATCACCTCGACACTTCCGCCGGCTGATTCTATTTTTTCCTGTGCTTTTTTACTAAAAGCATGAGCTTTTACTTTTAATGGTTTTGTCAATTCACCATTTCCTAATACTTTTACACCATCTTTTATTTTTTTAAGTATTCTTTTTTCTAAAAGTTTTTCTGGAGTTATTTCTTCGTTTGCTTCGAATTTACTTTCTAATACAGAAATATTTATTTCTGCATAGTCCTTTTTAAATGGTGCATTTGTAAATCCATATTTTGGAATTCTTCTAAATAAAGGTGTTTGACCACCTTCAAAACTTGGTCTAACCTTTCCTTTACCTCTGGATTTTTGACCTTTATGTCCTTTTCCACCTGTTTTTCCTAACCCAGAACTCCAACCTCTTCCTGTTCTTTTAGCTACTTTTCTTGATCCTTCGGCGGGTTTTAAGTCTGATATTTTAAGAGACATATTTGCTACCCCCTCATTCTTCAATTTCTTCAACTTTTATAAGATGTTGTACCTTTGTTATCATACCTCTTATTTCTGGTCTATCTTCTTTTATTACTTCTTGATTAGTTTTTCTTAACCCCAAGGCATCTAAGGTGGCGAGTTGTCTATAATTTTTTCCCGCTCTTCCTCTTACAAGTTTTATTTTTAATTTAGCCATTTCTTATCCCTCCTTATGGGCACCTTGAAATACCTTTTTAACACTCAAGTCTCTAAGTTCTGCATATTCTTTTGGAGATTTTAATTCTTTTAATCCATTCAATGTTGCTTTCGATAAATTTATAGCAGTTGTTGAACCCAATGCTTTCGAAAGAATATTATGTACCCCTGCTAATTCTACAACAGCACGAACCGCTGCTGAGGCAATAATACCTGTACCTGGTCCTGCAGGCTTTAATAATACCTTTGAAGCATCCTGTTTTCCTAATACTTCATGAGGTATAGTACCATTTTTTACAGGAACCTCTATCATATTTTTCTTTGCATTTTGAATTGCTTTCCTTATTGCTTGAGGAACTTCTCTTGCATTTCCACTTCCAACTCCAACTTTTCCATTTCTATTTCCTACAACAGCAACAACTCTAAAAGATATATTTTTTCCTCCTGTTGTAACCTTTGTAACCCTTCTAATTTCTATTATTCTTTCTTCAAATTCTTCAGCAGCTGCTGAAGCCATTAAATTCTTATCTAAGGCCATTTTCTGTTTACACCTCCTTAAAAGTCAAGACCTGCTTCACGTGCAGCATCAGCTAATGCTTTTATTTTCCCATGATATTTGAAGCCGCCTCTATCAAATGATACTTTGGATATTCCTTTTTCTAAAGCTCTCTTAGCAATCAATTTTCCAACTTCTTTAGCAGCTTCAATATTCCATGTTTTTTCTAAGTTTAGTCCTTTATCTACCGTAGAAGCAGCTGCTAATGTATGTCCTTTTGTATCATCTATAATTTGAACATATAAATGTTTATTGCTTTTGAAAACTGCCATTCTTGGTCTTTCAGGAGTTCCAAAAACTTTTCTTCTAACCCTTAAATGTCTTTTTCTTCTTAACTTTTTCTTTTGAATGGGTTTAATCATCTGGTCAGCCTCCCTTAAACTTTCTTACCTTGTTTTCTGATAATTACCTCACCAACGTATTTTATACCTTTTCCTGAATATACATTTGGTTTTCTGAATCTCTTAATTTTTGCTGCTACTTCACCAACTAAGTATTTATTAATACCTTTTACGATAACTTTGTTTGGTGCTGGTACTTCTATTGTTATTCCTTCAGGTGGAAGGTATTCAATTGGATGAGAATATCCCAATTGCAAAACCAATTTAGAACCCTGCATCGCAGCTCTATAACCTATACCAATTATTTCTAATTCTTTTTTAAATCCTTCAGTTACACCTTTAATCATATTTTTTACCAATGATGCATATGTTCCTTGAAACATATTAATTCTTTTTGCATCACTTTTTCTTTTCATTGATTCCTCATTGCCTTCAACTTTTATTTTATTATCTTCAATTACAAATTTAACATATGGCAAATATTCTTGAGTTAATTCGCCTTTTGGACCTTTAACTTTTATTATATTATCGTTAATTGTCACTTCTACTCCATTTGGTATATCTATTGGATTTTTTGATATACGTGACATTTATTCAGCACCTCCTACCAAACGTAACAAATTAATTCTCCACCGACTCCAAGTTCTCTTGCTTCTTTGTCGGTAAGAACACCTTTTGATGTTGAAATTATTGAGATACCCATTCCACCTTTTACTACAGGTATTTTATCTTTTGATACGTAAACTCTTCTACCTGGTTTTGAAACCCTTATAATACTATGAATTACTTTTTGTTTATTTTTTCTGTCACCTTTATATTTTAACTGTATTTTTAATATTCCCTGTTTCCCATCTTCTATAAATTTATAATCTAATATATATCCTTCTCTTTTTAATATTTCCGCTATATTTCTTTTTAAATTTGATGCTGGAATTTCTACACTTTCTTTCATAACAAGATTCGCATTTCTTATTCTTGTAAGCATATCTGCTACGGGATCACTCCACATTAAGATTCCCTCCTTACCAACTTGCCTTTTTAACGCCTGGTAATTTTCCTTCCAGGGCTAATCTTCTAAAACATACTCTACATAATCCAAATTCTCTATATACAGCTCTTGGTCTTCCACATATTATACATCTGGAATATTCTCTTGTTTTATATTTCTTTGGTTTTTTCCATCTTGCAACCATTGATTTTTTTGCCATTATTTACCTCCTCCTTAATCTCTCTTGAAAGGGAAGCCCATTAATTGAAGGAGTTTTCTTGCTTCCTCATCAGTCTTTGCAGTTGTAACAATGGTAATATCCATACCCTGAACTCTTTTAACCTGATCTGGTTTTAATTCAGGAAATACTAATTGTTCTGTTAAACCAAATGTGTAATTTCCTCTTCCATCAAAACTGTTTGGATTCATACCTCTAAAGTCTCTTAATTTTGGGAAGATTATGTTTATTAATTTAAACAAGAAATTATACATTTTTACATTTCTTAGTGTAACTTTTGCACCAATCGGCATTCCTTCTCTTAATTTAAAATTTGCAACACTTTTTTTTGCTCTTGTAACTACAGCTTTTTGACCTGTGATTAAAGATAATTCTTGAGCATGTTTTTCAACAACATCAGCGTTTCTTGCGCCCTCACCAATTCCCATATTAACAACAATTTTAACTATTTTTGGAACTTCATGAATGTTTTTATAGCCAAATTCTTTCATGAGGGCTGGAACTACTTCCTTTTCATATTGTTCTTTTAATGGAATGTATTCATATCTCATAATCTATTCCTCCCTCATTAAACCTTATCTATAATTTCATTACATTTTCTACAAATTCTTACTTTTTTACCTTCTTCTAAGAATCTGTATCCAACTCTTGTTGGTTTACCACAACTAGGACATACAATCATTACTTTACTTATATGTATTGGAGATGGTTGTTCTATAATTCCGCCTTCTCTTAATTGCTGGGTAGGTCTTTGATGCTTTTTTACTATATTTACATTTTCAACTATAACTTTATTTAATTTTGGTATTACCCTTAAGATTTTCCCTTCCTTACCTTTATCTTTTCCGGAGATTACTTTTACTAAATCACCCTTTTTTATTTTCATACTCTCACCTCACCATACTTCTTGTGCAAGAGATGCTATTTTTGTATAACCTGCTTCTCTTACTTCCCTAGCAATTGGTCCAAACACACGAGTACCTACAGGCATATTATTTTTATCTATTAAAACTGCTGCATTTTCATCAAATCTTATATGTGAACCATCTTTTCTTTTTATTTCTTTTTTTGTTCTAACAACTACAGCTTTTACTACCTGACCCTTTTTTATATCTGTGTGCGGTATTGCTTCTCTTACTGAACATACTACAACATCTCCAACTGTACCAACCGATTTATGAAAACCACCTAAAACTCTTATAACTCTTAATAACTTTGCTCCTGAATTATCTGCAGCTCTTAAATAACTTTCGGCTTGAATCATTATGCGTCACCCCCAACTTCTTCCACTGCTTCGGGTGTTTCATTATTTTTTTCCGCAAAAATATTCTTTTCAACTATTCTGACGACTTTCCATGTTTTTGTTTTTGAATATGGCTTTGTTTCTTCTATTTCAACAATATCTCCTATTTCACATTCATTATTTTCATCATGAGCATGAAATTTCTTTGATTTTTTAACGAACTTTTTATATATAGGATGTTTTATTTTTCTTTCTACTTTTACAGTAACGGTTTTATCCATTTTGTCACTTACAACTTCGCCTATTAACGTTTTTTTAGGCATTACTCATTACCTCCTTATACCCAATTCCCTTTGTCTGAGAATTGTTTTTATTCTTGCTATGTCTCTTCTCACCATTTTTATGGAAGCAGTATTTTTTATTTGTCCTAATTCGTGTTGAAATCTCATTTCGAATAATTTTTTCTTGGATTCTTCTAATTTTGCTCTTAATTCATCATCTGTTAAATTTATTAATTCAGCTACTTGTTTTTTCATTTTGCTTCCCCCCTTATATGGTACCTGGGTACTATTTTTGTCTTTATAGGTAATTTAGTTGCTGCATATTCTAAAGCTTCTTTTGCTAATTCTTCAGAAGTTCCGGCAATTTCAAATAAAATTTTTCCTGGTTTTACTACTGCCGTCCAACCTTCAACGTCTCCTTTACCTTTACCCATTCTTGTTCCGATTCCTTTTGAAGTAATTGGTTTATCAGGGAATATTTTAATCCATATTTTTCCATTTCTTTTTAATGTTCTAACCATTGCTAATCTACAAGCTTCAATTTGTTGCGAAGTTATTAAAGCAGGTTCTAAAGCTTTTAAACCCCATTCACCAAAGTCTACCAATGTTCCTCCTTTGGCATTACCTTTCATCTTTCCTCTTTGTATTTTTCTATATTTATATCTTTTTGGCATTAACATTTACATCACGCCCTCCTTTAGTTCATAACTGAGTATCGCCTTTATATACCCAAACCTTTATTCCGATTGTTCCAGACAATGTTTGTGCTTCAGCAGTTCCGTAATCAATATCAGATCTTAATGTTTGTAAAGGTAATCTTCCTTCCATATACCATTCAGTTCTTGCGATTTCTGCACCATTTAATCTTCCTGAGACCATAATTTTAATTCCTTTTGCGCCTCTTTTTAAAGCTGCTGATATTGCTCTTTTCATAGCTCTTTTGTATGAAGCTCTTTTCAATATTTGTGCCGAAATATTTTCTGCTATTAATAATGCATTTACCTGAGGATTTCTGATTTCATCAATATTTATTCTAACATTTCTATCATTAACCATTTTTTCAATTTCTTTTTTTAACGCTTGAATCTCTACACCTTTTCTTCCAATAATTATTCCAACTCTTACTGCTTTTATTGTTATGTTTATTTGTGTTGAAGATGGTCTTTCAATTAATATATCTCCTACACCAGCTTCGTAATATTTTCTCTTTATGTAATCTCTAATTTTTAAATCTTCTTTTAAAAATTCTGCATAATTATCTTCACTAAACCAATTAGCCTTCCATGGTTTTGAAATTCCTAACCTAAATCCATATGGATGTACTTTTTGACCCACGGACATTCCACCTCACTTCTGAGATTTTAACTCTTTTTCTTTTTCCCTATCTCTAACAACAACAGTAATATGCGCTAACCTTTTTTGTAATATGTCAGCTCTTCCTCTTCCTCTTGGCCATAATCTTTTCATTCTTGGCCCATCATTCACATATACTTCTGCAACGTATAAATCATCTGCATTTAAACCAAAATTATTTTCAGCATTTGCTATTGCTGATACCAATACTTTATATGTTAACCTTGCAGCTTTTTTAGGACTGAACATTAATATTTGTAATGCTTCATCTACATTTTTACCCCTTATAGCATTTACAACTGATCTTGCTTTTTTTGGGGAAATTCTTAAGTATTTTGCAGTAGCTTTTGCTTCGATTTTTGGCTGTGCTGCTTCAGCTTCTTTTCTTATTCTATGAAATACGGATCTTTTTAATTTTTTACCATCTTGAATTCTTGATACAGCCATGGTTACGTCCCTCCTCATTTCACCTTGCCTTTTTTAGCCTTTTTGTCAGCATGACCACCAAATCTCCTTGTTGGTGCAAATTCTCCCAATCTATGTCCAATCATATGCTCTGTTATATAAACAGGTATATGTTTCATGCCATTATGTACAGCAATTGTATGTCCTATCATTTCAGGTAAAATCATAGATGCCCTACTCCATGTTTTTATTACTTTCTTTTCACCTTTTTCATTTAATTCCCTAATCTTTTTCAACAGACTTGGGTGTACATAAGGTCCTTTCTTTAACGATCTACTCACTCACAGCACCCCCTAGGTTACTTTTTTCTTCTTCTTACTATAAATTTATCTGATTTTCTCTTTCCACGTCTTGTTTTGTATCCTTTTGCAGGTGTTCCCCAAGGACTTCTTGGTATATGACCTTTACTTGCACCTTCACCACCACCCATTGGGTGATCAACTGGGTTCATAGCCATACCTCTAACATGTGGTCTCTTACCAAGCCATCTTGTTCTACCTGCTTTACCAAATACTTCGTTTATATGATCTTCATTTCCAACCATACCAATTGTAGCCATACATTTTATATGAACTTTTCTCAATTCACTTGAAGGCATTCTTAATAATGCATATTTACCTTCTTTTGCCATTAATTGTGCATATGTCCCTGCCGATCTTGCTATTTTTGCACCTTTTCCAGGTTCAAATTCTATATTATGAATAATTGTACCTACAGGTATATTTTCTAATGGTAATGCATTACCAGGCTTTATTTCTGCATTTGGTCCTGATAATATTTCTTCTCCAACTTTTATACCTTTTGGAGCAAGAATATATCTCTTTTCACCATCTGCATATACTAATAATGCTATTCTTGCACTTCTATTAGGATCATATTCTATAGATACAACCTTTGCTGGAATACCAAATTTTTCTCTTTTAAAATCTATTAATCTGTATCTTCTTTTATGTCCACCGCCTCTATGTCTCATAGTAACTCTACCATATGAGTTTCTACCACCTGTTTTCTTGAGAGGTTTAATTAAGGATTTTTCCGGGGTGGATTTTGTAATTTCTGAGAAATCTGTGATTATCATAAATCTCCTTGAAGGAGTTGTTGGCTTAAATTTTTTGAGACCCATTCTAACTCACCTCTCCTTATAAATTACCTTGAAGCTCTTTTATAACATAACCTTCAGCTAATTTAACAATTGCTTTTTTCCATGATCTTGTTTTACCTTCAAACCTTCCCAATCTTTTTGGTTTTGGTTTCACATTCATTACATGAACTTTCTCTACTTTAACATTAAATATATCCTCAACAGCTTTCTTGATTTCTGGTTTTGTTGCATCTTTTGCAACTTCAAAAGTATATTTATTTTCACTCATCAACATATATGTTTTTTCTGTGAGGATCGGCCTGATTATTATATCATAATTAAATTGTTTTCTATCCATTAGCCGAGCACCTCCTCGATCTTTGTTACTGTATCCTTTGTAAGGATTACTTTTTCATTGTTTATTATATCAAATACGTTCAAACCATCAACATTTGTTTTATTTCCGTTTTTACCCTGATTTGGATTATCAGCGATTATAACTTTTACTCCAGGAATATTTCTTGCAGATAATTTTACATTTATATATTCATCTTTTTTCCACGGCAACACTATTAATGTTTTAGTATTTTCAAATCCAAAGTTCTTTAATACTTCTTTCATATCCTTTGTTTTTGGTTTTTCAAATGTCAATTCATCCACTACTATTAAATTATTTTCTTTTACTCTAACACTTAATGCGGATTTTAAAGCCAATTTTTTCATTTTTTTAGTTAATTTTTTTGACCAATCTCTTGGTTTTGGCCCAAATGTAACTCCACCATGTCTCCACAATGGTGATCTGGTAGAACCTGCTCTTGCTCTTCCAGTATGTTTTTGTGCCCACGGTTTTCTTCCGCCACCTCTTACTTCAGCTCTTGTCTTTGTTGAAGCTGTTCCTCTTCTTTTATTTGCTAACTGCATATCGACATATCTGTATAAAAGATCAATATTCGGTTCAATTGAAAAAATAGAATCTTTTGCTTCTATTGTTCCAATTTTTTCACCTTTAATTGAATAAAGGTCTAATTGAGCCATTTTTATTTACCTCCTCATTCTTCATTTTCGGGGCTTACTTTTTTATTGCTTCTCTTATTATTAATAATCCACCCCTCGCACCTGGAACTCCACCTTTAACAGCTATTAAGTTATTTTCTTTATCTATTTTTATAACTTCTGAGTTTAATACTGTAACTTTTTCATTCCCATATTGTCCGAACATTTTTTTACCTTTAAATACTTTTGCTGGTTCTGTATGATTACCCGTTGAACCCAATGCTCTATGGAATTTTGAACCATGTGTTTTTCTTCCACCACCAAAATTCCATCTCTTCATAACACCTGTATAACCTCTACCTTTTGACCAACCAGTTACGTCTATTTTTTCCCCTTCTTCAAATATTGTCACATCAATAACTTGACCAATTTCATAATTATCCACATTTTCAACTTTGAATTCCTTTAAGAATCTCATAGGTTTTACGCCAGCTTTTTTAAAAATCCCAAGTTTTGGCTTGTTTACTTTATACTCTTTAACTTCTTCAAATCCAACCTGAATAGCTGTGTATCCATCTTTTTCTTCTGTTTTTTTCTGTACTACTACACATGGTCCAGCCTTTATAACTGTGACCGGGATGGCTTTACCATCTTTATACACTCTTGTCATTCCTACTTTTCTTCCTAATATACCTTTCATGCTAATTCACCTCCAGAGCCCGATCAAATATTAAGCTTTCATATCTACTGATACACCCGATGGTAATTGTATCTTTAATAATTGTGTAACTGTTTCTTGAGTTGCATCATAAATATAAATAACTCTTTTATGTACTCTTTTCTCAAATTGTTCTCTTGAATAATTGTATTTGTGAGGAGATCTTATTACTGTATAGATTGTTTTTTCTGTTGGTAATGGTATTGGTCCTGAAACCTTTGCATTACTTTGTTTTACCGCATCAATTATTTTCTGCGCAGATTCATCTAACAATCTATGATCATAAGACTTTAATCTTATTTTGATCAATTTCTTTGCCATATAAACCCTCCTTTAAGCATTTAGCAAAGGGAGCGTGGAAGCTCCCCGATTTTATATTTTATAGTAAAAACTTTGCAAAAAGATTTTATTATTCTACTATTTCTGTAACAACTCCAGCACCAACTGTTCTTCCACCTTCACGAACAGCAAATCTCATGTTCTTTTCTAATGCTACAGGGTAGATTAATTCTACTGTTGTTACAATGTTATCACCAGGCATTACCATTTCTGCTCCGCCTTCGAATTCTAACAATGTACCTGTAACGTCAGCTGTTCTAATATAGAATTGTGGTCTGTAACCTTTTTTGAATGGTGTATGTCTTCCACCTTCTTCTTTCTTCAATACATAAATTTGTGCTTTGAATTTTTTATGTGGTGTTATTGAACCTGGTTTTGCTAATACTTGACCTCTCCATACTTCATCTTTATCAATACCTCTTAACAAACATCCAACGTTGTCACCAGCAATACCTTCATCTAATAATTTTCTGAACATTTCTACACCAGTAACTACTGTTTTTCTTATTTCATCTGTCATACCAACGATTTCTACTTCATCACCTGGATGAATTGCTCCTCTTTCAATTCTTCCTGTAACAACTGTTCCTCTACCTGTAATTGAGAATACATCTTCAACAGGCATTAGGAATGGCTGATCTACAGGTCTTTGTGGTTCTGGGAAGTAGCTGTCAACTGCATCCATTAATTCGTAAATCTTTTGTACCCATGGATCATCTTGAGAGTCTGCTTCTAATGCTTTTAATGCGGATCCTTTGATAACTGGTATTTCATCTCCTGGGAATTCGTATTGGCTTAATAATTCTCTTACTTCCATTTCTACTAATTCAATAATTTCTTCGTCATCAACCATATCTGTTTTATTTACAAACACAACAATTGCAGGAACATTAACCTGTCTTGATAATAATACGTGTTCTCTTGTTTGTGGCATAACACCATCTGTAGCTGCAACAACCAAGATAGCACCATCCATTTGTGCAGCACCTGTGATCATATTTTTGATATAGTCAGCGTGACCAGGACAGTCAATATGTGCATAGTGTCTGTTATCTGTTTCATATTCAACGTGTGCAATATTAATTGTAATACCTCTTGCTTTTTCTTCTGGAGCTTTATCGATTTGTTCAAATGGTGTAAAGTCTGCATATCCTTTCATTGCTAATGATTTTGTAATAGCTGCTGTTAATGTTGTTTTACCATGGTCAATATGTCCGATAGTACCAATATTCATATGTGGTTTGTTTCTGACAAACTTTTCTTTTGCCATTTTTTTCCCTCCTCTATGTTTTGTGATGAATTATTAACCGTTTATGATTTTCTCTGCTACTGAAGCAGGCACTTCTTCATAATGTGAGAATTGTATTGATTGTGTAGCTCTACCTTGAGATAATGATCTTAACACTGTCGCATATCCAAATAATTCTGATAATGGAACCAAAGAGTGAATTAATCTAGTATTTGTATTACCAACATTTTCAAAACCTTCTATTCTTCCTCTTCTTGAATTTAAATCTGCTATAATATCACCCATATATTCTTCCGGTGTTGTTATGTCAACCTTCATTATAGGTTCTAATAATACCGGATTTGCTTTTCTTGCAGCATCCTTTAATGCCATAGAACCAGCAATTTTAAATGCCATTTCTGAAGAGTCAACTTCGTGGTAGGAACCATCATATAATGTTGCTTTTATACCAACCATTGGATATCCAGCTAATATACCTGATTGCATTGCTTCTTTTATACCAGCTTCAACTGCAGGAATATATTCTTTCGGAATAATTCCTCCTACTATTTTATCTTCAAATTCCAATACTTTTGTATTATCTATAGGTTCAATTTTTACTTTAACATGTCCGTATTGTCCCCTACCACCAGATTGTCTGATATATTTTGTTTCAACATCTGCTGTTCCTCTAATTGTTTCCCTATAAGCAACCTGTGGCTGTCCTACTCTAACACCAACTTTAAACTCTCTTTTCAACCTATCTACAATTATTTCTAAGTGCAATTCTCCCATACCAGAAAGAATTGTTTCCCCTGTTTCATGGTCTAATTTTACATTTAAACTTGGATCTTCTTCAATTAAGGCCTGTAAAGCCTTAGATAATTTTGCTTCATCATTTTTTGTTTCTGGTTCTATTGATAGTGATATAACTGGTTCTGGGAATTCTAATTTTTCTAATACTATGCTTTCTGATTCTTCTGTTAATGTATCACCTGTTGTTGTATTTTTTAATCCTATAATAGCTACAATATCACCAGCTCTTATATAATCGACTTCTTCCCTTTGATCCGAATGCATAAACATCAGTCGTGAAACTCTTTCTTTTTTCCCTTTGGAGCTATTTTTTACATAACTACCCTTTTGTAATTTTCCAGAATAAACCCTTGCAAATGTTAATTTACCAACAAATGGATCTACCATTATTTTGAAAGCCAATGCTACAAATGGTCCATTTTCATCTGGAGTCAATTCTTTTACAAACTCTCCTGTTCTTTCATCATATGCTTTCACAGGAGGTAAATCCAATGGTGAAGGTAAATAATCAACTATCGCATCTAATACTGGTTGAACACCTTTATTTTTGAATGATGTTCCACATATAACAGGAATAAATGCTCCTTCAATAGTTCCTTTTCTAATAGCTGCTTTTATTTTATCTTCTGGAATTTCTTCGCCTTCAAAGAATAATTCCATTATTTCTTCGTCATATTCTGAAATTGCTGTAATTAAATCTTCTCTATATTGTTCTGCTTTTGAAACCAAATCCTCTGGTATATCTCTATATTCAAATTTTGTTCCGTCTTCACTAATCCAATAAACAGCTTTCATTTTTACCAAATCAACTACACCTTCAAAATCCGCTTCAGCACCAATTGGTATCTGAATGGGTAATGGATTTGTTCCCAATTTGTCTATCATTGTTTGAACCGCATTATAGAAATCTGCTCCAAGTTTGTCCATTTTATTCATATATGCAATTCTTGGAACATGATATCTATCAGCCTGTCTCCAAACTGTTTCTGATTGTGGTTCAACACCTACCTGTGCATCAAAAACCGCTACTGCTCCGTCCAATACTCTTAAAGCTCTTTCAACTTCAACGGTAAAATCAACGTGTCCGGGCGTATCAATAATATTAATCCTGTGATCTTTCCAGAAACATGTTGTTGCAGCTGAAGTTATTGTAATACCTCTTTCTTTTTCCTGTTCCATCCAATCCATTGTAGCAGTTCCATCATCAACAGAACCTAATTTATGCTTTTTACCAGTATAGAACAGGATTCTTTCTGTAGTAGTTGTTTTACCTGCATCAATATGTGCAATTATTCCTATATTTCTTGTTTTGTTTAAAGCATATAACCGCTCTTTCAAAATAATCCCTCCTCAATATATTACCAGCGGTAATGAGCAAAAGCTTTATTTGCTTCAGCCATTTTATGTACGTCATCTCTCTTTTTAACTGCTGCACCAACCCCATTATATGCATCTATTAATTCTTGAGCCAATTTTTCTTTCATTGGTCTTCCGGATTTTGAGCGAGCAGCTTTTACTATCCATCTTAAAGCTAAAGATATTGCCCTTTCTTCTGGCACTTCAAATGGAACCTGATATGTTGCTCCTCCAACCCTTCTTGGCCTTACTTCTATTAATGGTCTGACATTTTCTACTGCTTGATGGTACACTTCTAAAGGATCTTTTCCCAATTTTTCTTTTATTATATCAAACGCTCCATATACTATTGATTGTGCAACAGTTTTTTTACCGTCTTTCATTATTCTAACAACTAATTTAGAAACTAAAACATCATTATATATTGGATCAGGTGTTACCGGTCTTTTTGGTGCTCTTCTTCTTCTCATTTACTTACCTCCTTACTTCTTAGGTCTTTTTGTTCCGTATTTACTTCTACTCTGTTTTCTTCCTTCAACACCAGCTGTATCCAATGTTCCTCTAATAATTTTGTATCTAACACCTGGTAAGTCTTTTACCCTACCACCTCTTATTAATACATTCGAGTGTTCCTGAAGATTATGCCCTTCACCTGGAATATATGCTGTAACTTCTATTCCATTTGAAAGCCTTACCCTCGCAATTTTTCTTAAAGCTGAGTTTGGCTTTTTAGGTGTCATTGTTGAAACCCTTACACATACTCCTCTTTTTTGCGGGTTACTTTGTAAAGCTGGTGATTTTGATTTTTTCTTGATTTGTTTTCTTCCGTATCTTACAAGTTGATTTATAGTTGGCATAGTATTTTCTATTCCTCCTTTCAATATTTTAAAAAATACCAAGTGTATTTTACCTCAGGTCTTTTTAATTTTCAATTAAAAAGTTGTGATTTTTTTGTGAAGTTACGTTTATGTTAATCGAATTTCTATATTCATTTTTATGATTTTTATAAACATATGGAATTGATATATCAACCAAATCCTTTATATTAAATATTTTTATCAGTCATATATATTTTTTATAATTCTACTATATTCTATTCTACACGTTTTATAAAAAAAATGCTTTATTAATTTGTTACGATATAATACACGGTCCCGGGTGTTTTATTGCCTTATTACAAAACTATTACAGAATTTTCCCCATAAATATTTTCAGCATTACTTTTGAATTCACTATTGTGTTTTTCACTTAAAACGAATAATACTCTTCGTTTAACAATAGGTATATCTGTATAACCATCTGTAAATATTATTATACCTTCAGGCCTAACGTTTTCTTCTAAATAATTAATAGCCGGTTCAAAATCTGTATTACCTTTACCTTTAATTTCTATATTTTTCCAATCTCCTTTTCCATATTGTAAAACATTTTGTATATTATTATCAATTTGTACTATATATATTTTTGAATTATACATTCTAACTATTTTTTCTATTTCTGAAAAAAAAGCATTATACTCTTCTTCAATTATTGAACCACTTGTATCAAGTACTACCGCAATTTTTGGACCAAATTCAGTTCTCCAACCTGGTTGATTATCATATCGCCTATTAGGTCTCAATATTGTTCTATATTTTTCTATTATCATCGAACTTCCAAAAAATCTTCTAATTAAATCTTTCCAATTTTTTCTGGATTTTTTTATTATTAAAGATATGGGTACTTCTAATCCAGAAGGAATATCTCCTTTTGCTTTTTCATATGTTTCACTAATCACTTCACTTACAAGATCACTCACCACTTCTTCTATGAGTTCAAAATTTCCAAATTCTTCGTGTGAGTCAACTCTATAATCTTCCAATAATTCCAAATCAATTTTATTAGATTTTTCAAAATAATCTATAATATATTTATAATATTCTTCAACTGTTTTATTTATGTAATTAATCGGTGGTCCGATAAAAATATTTTCATTATCCGTTCCACAGCCTTCATCAAGCAATACGTTGAGCGGAATAGAAAACGCATCTAATTCTCTTATTTGTTGATTAACCGCTGCATCCATTGCTAAATTCCAGAGTTTTTTATCTTTTTTATCTTTTGATTTAATAAATATATGACCATGTATTATATGAAAAATTTCATGTTTTAAAAGAGATTTTGAAAATATTAAACCTTTTGCTCTTAATATTTTTGGATTATATATTATTTTAAATCTTCCAGATTTAGATATTGAAAGTTTTATTGTTCTTACATTAAAAGATGGTATATTATCAAAATACATTTTTAAATAATTATAAAATATACTTTCTTTTCCAAGTTCTATCCATGCTTTTTCTATTATATCATTTATATCTTCCATTTCAACACCTCTAATATTTCTAAAAGATTTATATTTCTGGAAATTCTATTTGCTATATTGTTATTGTAATATCTATAATCTTCCGTTACATCTTTTAATATTTTTATTTTTTCTTCTCTTAATATTTTAAAAAAATCTTCTGGTGTATATTTTTTTATTTCTTTCATTTCAATTTCCAGTAAATATTTTTCTTTTATATTATACTCTAAACCTTCTACATTTATAAATTTATCAAGCACTATTTCTGGATTTTCTTTTATTACATGCCTGATTTTTATAACCATTTTTTTATTAAATAAATGTTTAATATCTTTGGGAATATAATTTTCTTCTTTTTCTATTTTCTCGTGCGGAATTTCAGTATTGGCTTTATATGCAAAATTCCATTTCTTTATTAATTTATTGTTATCTTTTATTATTTGTAATCTAACCCTTTCTATCTCGTCTCTGGTATTTTTTATATACCATTGTATAATTCCTATTTTCTTTATAGATTTATCTTTTAATTTTATAGCTTCTTTTTCATTAATTGTATATTTTCTCTCAATTTCTAACATCATTTCCCTCCGCTTTTGCTCTTCTTTTTTTTGGTTTCAAAATTTTCAAGTATATTGGAAGATTTATTTCTCGTCTTTTAAACAATGTCGGATTTGATAATAACCAGCTTTTATATCTTATTGGTTTTTCATATGCTTCAACACTTGTCAGGTGCAATAAGGCATATATTCTCAATAAAAAACCTGCAAATAAGAGTATTTGAATTCCATGATATTTATCTCCTAATATATAAAAATTTCTTTCTTTTAATACATTACCAAAAAATCCCCCTATATTTGAAGCAATTATCGCTGAAATTCCAGAGATAAAAGCATATACACCTATATAACTTTCTGCTGGTTCTGAAACAGTTTCAAGCAATAAATTAAAAAACGTCAAATTTATAGCCGACCACGCAAATGCAGAAAATATACTATCGAGCAATAATAAACTTTTAAAATTATAATCAGTCATTACAAAATAAAGTAATGGAGCTATCGTAGCCAGAGTTATACCTATCATTAATATATTTTTATTTCCATATTTATCGCTCAATTTCCCATAAAACGGATATAATATTATTGTTATTAACCCTGATAATACGCTTAAATTTCCTAAAAACGTCGTATTAATGTGCAATATAGCTAATTGATAGTATGAAAAATATGGTCTGGTTAATTCTATTGAAAACGTCCATATGCCAACAAATACTAAAAATGTTTGAAATTTTTTATCTTGAAATGGTTTTTTTAAATTTATCTTAAAGGATTGTTCTGTAATTTCCGGAATTTGATGAAATAAAAAAAGAATTATTGTAACTATAGAAAAAAGCGCCACTAATGATGATACTATCAGTATTCCTGATTTTTTATCTGAAAAATCTAAAAAATGAGCATACATATATGTCGCTAAAATTCCTACTGCTGAAGCAAATACGTTTCTCATTCCAAAATATTTTCCCCTTTTTTCAAAAGGTACTAATTCCCTCATAGAAGTTGTCCATATGCTGCTAATAAATGTTCCAAATAATGAATATACAAGCATTATGCTTACAAAAACCCATGATTTTGTTATATTGAAAAATATTGCAACTGGAAGAAAAACTAAAGAGCCCCGTCCTATTATAGAAACAATCATTAAACTTTTTTTTCTTCCATTAAAAAGCTTATACCAAAAAGGAGTAAAGATTTGAAACATCTGTGAAAAAACAGGAAAAGATGAAACAATGGAAATCTGAAAAGGATTCGCATTGAAATATAATGCTATAGATATTATTATAAATGTTTGAGTCGCCACAAAAAAAGCATTGAAAAACATCGCTTCAATTATTGACAATTTTAAAGTTTTTGTGAGTTTAATCATTTTTTTCCTCCTTTTTACACATCATAATTATACCATATTATATGCTTTAATTATTTTATTTGCTTTAATTTTCTTTCATTATATATTTAAATTAATTTGTTATTATTAAAAGGATATTTTAACTTCTTATTGTATTTTATTGATTATAATCAATTTATATTATAATTAATTACCGTTTTTTTTATTTGTTTTAATTTTATAAACCGTTATAATAACCATGTATAAAAATATTTAATTTTAAATTTTATATAGGAGGAGATTCTATGAAAAACAGAATATTATTTTTTGCGTTATTCCTAATTTCTTCTTTAGTTTTAGCTACTTTCCCTATGTATAGTTCTGGTAAAACAGCAGAAGATTTTGGTGGAAAAACTGTTCTAATAGTTCATTATTACCGTTATGACAACAATTATGATGGTTGGAATTTATGGGTATGGCCTCATAAACCCGAGTCTTTAGAAGGACATGCATATAAATTTACCGGAAAAGATAATTTCGGACCATATGCCATTATAGTTCTGGATAAGAAATATACTGAATTAGGTTATATCATAAGATTAAACGAATGGCAGGCTAAAGATGTTGCAAAAGATAGATTTGTCAAAATACCTGAATCAGGTGTAGCCGAAATATGGGTTGTTACAAGTGTTGAAAAACCTTATTTAAATCCGAATAATATAGACATTAGTCCGAGAATTTTAAATGCTATTATGGATTCTAAAAAAGAAATTAAAGTTATTTTAACCACTCCATTTGATACAAAAAATTGGGCTGGAAAAATATCTGTTCTTGCTGAAAATAAGGAATTAAAGATTGATAAAGTTGAAAAACTAGATCCAACTGACATTTCAAAAACTACTAAAATAAAAATAATTTTAGAATCACCATTTAATGATGTCGACAAAAACGTAATAATAAAAATCAAAGGTTTTGTTGAAAAAAGTGTAATAATGAGAAATATATTAAATAATTTTTATTATAATGGCGATGATTTAGGAATTACCTATACTGATAATTATACTATTTTTAAAGTCTGGTCTCCTGTTTCAAAAAGTGCTGAGGTTTTATTATATAACGATTACAAATCACAAAAAGCTGATAAAACTTATCAAATGAAAAAAGCAAAAAATGGTGTATGGAGTATAAAGGTATCTGGCAATTTAAAAGGAAAATTTTATAAATATAGATTCTATTCTTATGGCAAATACAGAGAAACGGTAGATCCTTATTCAATAGCAGTATCCGTAAATTCCGAAAAATCTGCTATTATAGATTTAAATGATACTAATCCAAAAAATTGGGATAATGACATTAAACCTCCATTTATTAATCCTGAAGATGCTATTATTTATGAAATACATGTTAAAGATTTTACTATAAATAAAAATTCTGGTGTGGATGAAAAATATCGCGGTAAATATTTAGGATTAGTTCAGGAAAATACTCAAACTCCAGATGGTATAAAAACAGGACTATCTCATCTGAAAGAGTTAGGTGTAACTCACGTTCATATTATGCCTATACAGGATATTTATTTCATAGATGAAACTAAATTTAAAGAGCAGTATGGTTGGGGATATGACCCAAAATTATATAATGTCCCTGATGGATTTTATTCTATAAATCCATTTGACCCAAATTCGAGAATTAAAGAAGTAAAAGAAATGGTTAAAAAATTACACGAAAATGGAATAAGAGTTATATTGGATGTGGTTTATAATCATACTGCTGTTGTAGGAGAAGGTTCGGCTTTTGATCAAACTGTTCCATATTATTATTACAGAACAGATGATGCAGGACGTTATACTAACGGTTCAGGTGTAGGGAATGAAATTGCAACTGAAAGACCTATGGTAAGAAAATTTATAGTTGATTCTGTAAAATACTGGGTTAAAGAATATCATATTGACGGATTTAGATTTGATTTAATGGGATTAATTGATAAAAAAACTATGAATGAAATAAGCACTGAATTACATAAAATTGATCCTTCCATTTTACTATACGGAGAACCGTGGACTGGTGGCGGACCTTTATTATTTGGAAAAGGCGATCAAAAAAATATGCATATTGCTATGTTTAATGATGATGTAAGAAATGCTATTAGAGGAAGTGTATTCAACGCTAAAATAAAAGGATTCGGTTTGGGCTCATTAGGTAAAGAATTGAAAATAAAAAGAGGGGTTGTAGGGTCTATTGAATACGACTCTCGTATCAGATTATGGACAGATGACCCTGAAGAAACTATAAATTATGTTTCAAATCATGATAATCACACATTATGGGATAAAAACGCTTTAGCCCTTGGATATCAACCATGGAAAGAACCTCTTCCAGAAAAAATTGAAGAAAAATTAAAGAAAGCTCAAAAATTTTCAAATGCTATAATTTTAACTTCTCAGGGAATACCTTTTTTACACGGTGGAGTTGATTTTGCAAGAACCAAAATGGGAAATGATAATCCTTATAATAAAGAATTACCGAATATAATAGATTGGTCAAGAAAAGAAAAATATTATGATATTTTTGAATATTATAAAGGATTAATAGAATTAAGAAAAGCACATCCGGCTTTTAGAATGACAGATAAAAACATGATTAAAAATAATATTAAATTTTTAGAAACTCCTAAAAAAAGAATGGTTGCATTTTTAATAAAAGATAATGCAAATGGGGATGAATGGAAGAATATTCTTATTATTTACAATGCTAATTCTTCAAAAATAAAATTTAATCTTCCTTCTGGCATATGGAATGTTGTTGTAAATGATAAAAAAGCTGGAAACACTGTAATTAAAACTGTTGAAAATTCTATTACATTGCAAGCATTATCTGCTTATGTATTATATCAAAAATAATAAAAAGCCGCATAACGCGGCTTTTTATTAACATTATGTTTCTAGATCAAAGCTTAAAAAGTTGCAATAAACAAAAACTATATTAAAGTCAAGCCAATTCATTTCTTTATAGGTATTTTTATTTCAAATATTGTCCCTTTACCTTTTTTGCTATAAACCTGTAAATCTCCATCCATTTTTTTTATTAAAAAAGAAACAACTGTCAATCCTATACCTGTTCCTGGTTTTTCTCCTCTAATAAATGGTTCGAAAATTTTATCCTTTATTTCCGGATTTATTCCAATACCTGTATCAGCAACTTTTATAATCAAATAAGAATTTGTTCTCTTTATTGCTAAAAATACATGCCCTTTTTCTGTATATTTAAATGCATTGTTTAAAAGATTTGAAATTATTAAATCAATATAATTATAATAGCTATAAAATTCTATGTTTTTTTCTATTTCAATAATAAAATCTATATTTTTGTTTTTGGCAATTATTTTATAATTATGTATAATCTCCATGAATTTATCATAATCAATTTTTTCCTTTTTTATATTTTTGCATAAAGAATTATATTGCAATAAATCATATATTAAGGTGTTTATCTGATTGACAGCAGTTAATATATTTTCCAGATAAGCTTTTTTTTCTTCGACATCTTTTAATTTTTTTAATAACATTTCTGTATTTAATTTTATAATAGTTGTGGGACTTTTTAAATTATGTATTAATCCATTAAAAATATTCTTCTTTTTTTCACGCAAATCGTTTATAAACGTATTTAAAATATCTAAAGTTAAATCAAGTAATATAAAATAAGAAATAAATCTGAATAAATGCCCAAGCATATTAAAAAAACCATATACATCAACGTAAAGTGTGAAACTTAATTCTGCAGATATTGTAAATATCAACGCATAAATGTAATATTTTTTTACTTTTTGCGGAATACTCTGTTTTCCAATTAAATATATTGTAATTAATAAAATAAATACAATTATATATTCTGAAAAAATTTTAAAAGGTGTTAACCCACGACCTTCAATAAATGCATCTGGAAATACTCCAAAAAAAATCGCCATAATTCCAAAAATTCCAGAAGCATATATTATTACAGAAAATAACTTAAATATGTTCTTTTTTATATTTATAAGAAATAATCCAATAGTTTCCACCATTCTTCCCAATATCCATAATTGGGTCGGTAAATTTGCTGTAGCACCCGGAAATACGCCCATACCTTTATACGAAAGCGTATGTAATATATCTATTACAGCAACCATTGAATAAAGTATCCCTAATTTAAGCAGGAATTTATCTTTTAATATTTTATAAGAATTAACTCCTATGACAAATATAGCACCTGCTGTTATTATAGCAAATAATTCAACTATAGAATGAAAAAGTAAATAATTTTTTTTTGAAAATTGCCATAATATGATATTGATCAATATTATTGTTATGTATATATAACTTTTTTTCAAAGATAAAGAATAAATTTTCATATTTAACACCCCTATTACCATTTCATTAATATTATATCATATTTTTTTGAAATATAGGAGGTATTCTCTAAATCAAAAGAGTGTCTAAATCAATTCATTCTTAAACATTTTATGTTATCGACAAAATAGTTCTAAAAAATATAAGTAAAAAAATAGATATTGTTGTTTCCAAAACACTATAAATTTAACTTAATTTATGGTATAATTTAAATGCTTTATTGATTAAATGCTTTTTATACGCACTTATTATAAGCATTTGGATTGTATAATAGTCCCTTTTTGGTAAAAAAAAAGCCGGCTTACGCCGGCTATGGCTGGGGCGGATGGATTCGAACCACCGAATAACGGAGCCAAAATCCGCCGCCTTACCGCTTGGCCACGCCCCAATCACAGTATTTATTATATCATATTTTTCGTTTTTGTCAATACCTCTTTGTTTCTGTAAGAAAATAAGATTATTACAAAAAAATAAAGTCGCGAAAGGAGGAATAGTGTTGAGATATGAATTAAAGATAAATAATAAAATTTTTTATGCAGAAAAAGGTCAAAGATATATTGATATTATCGAAAATATCCAAAAGAATCACCCATTCCCTATTCTAGCTGTTAAACACAATAACAATATAAAGGAGTTAAATAAAGAGGTGGAGTATTCTGGAAATATTGATTTACTGGATACATCCACACTTGACGGTTTTAGAATTTATCAAAGAGGTGTTTTATTTCTTTTATATATGGCTTTAAAAGATTTATATCCAGAAGATAAGCTTTACGTTCATCACGCTATTGGAAGCGGATTATATTGTGAATTGAGAAACGGAAAACCTTCACAAAAAAAACTTGAAAATTTAAAGAAAAAAATGTTAGAATATGTTGAAAAAGATTTGCCTTTTGAAAAAACTACCATCAGCAAATTTAGAGCTATGAAAATTTTTAACAATGTTGATTTAAAGGATAAAGCTTCTTTATTTAAATACCGAAAAAAAGATAAGGTGAATATATATATATGCGATAAATATTTTAATTATTTTTACGGTTATATGCCTCCTTCAACTAAATATACTGATAAGTTCGATTTAATAAGTATAGAAGATGGTTTTGTAATAATTCATCCAACACCAGATTGTCCGGATAAACTCCCAAAATATAAGCACTATGCAAAATTGTCTTTTGCTTTCAATGAATATAAAGAATGGCTTAAGATTTTAGACGTTAGCACGGTTGGTGAATTAAACGAGTTAATTACAAAAGGTCCAAACGAAGTTATTGAATTAATAAGGGTTTCAGAAGCTTTACATGAAAAGAAATATGCTCAAATAGCTGATGAAATTATAAAGAGAAAAAATATAAAAATCGTTTTGATAGCAGGACCATCGTCTTCTGGGAAAACTACATCAGCTAAAAGGCTTGCATTGCAACTAAAGGTTAATGGGTTAAAACCAATCCCTATCTCTTTAGATGATTATTTTGTCGATAGAGAAAAAACTCCTAAAGATGAAAATGGAAATTATGATTTTGAATCAATTTATGCGTTAAATTTGGAACTTTTTAATACTCATTTGCAAAAACTTTTAAACGGTGAAGAAATAGAACTTCCTAAGTTTGATTTTGTCCACGGAAGAACTTTGAAAAGCGGAAAAAGAATAAAAATAGATGATAATCAAATTTTAATTATAGAAGGAATACATGGGTTAAACGAAACATTAACAGAAAGTATTCCAAAAGAGTTTAAATATAAAATTTATGTTAGTGCTTTAACTCAGATGAATTTGGATTCTATGAATAGAATTACTACCACAGATACAAGATTAATAAGAAGAATTGTTAGAGATTTTAAATTCCGTGGTCATTCAGCCCTTGCAACTTTAAAAATGTGGCCCAGTGTACGTCGAGGAGAAGACAGAAATATATTTCCATATCAGGAGGAAGCTGATGTTATGTTCAATTCTAATTTAATATATGAACTTTCTGTTTTAAAAATATTTGCTGAACCATTATTGCTTTCAGTAGATAACTCTAACAAGGAGTATTCAGAAGCTAAAAGACTTTTGAAATTTTTAGATTATTTCCTACCAATTACAGAATTGGAAGAGATTCCAAAAAAATCAATTATAAGGGAATTTATAGGAAGAAGCACTTTTAAATATTAGCTTTATAAATATTAATTTAATATGTTATGAAAGGAGAGATTTTTTTGAATAGAAGATTTAAAAGTATCGTAGTGGTTTTACTCATTATATTGTCCTTTGTCTTATTATGGGCAAATACAAATCAACAAAAAGATATTGAAAAATTATTTTTAGAAAAATTCCAGAATCCAATTTATACTTTGCTTTATTATATTAACAATATTTATTATGAAAAAGATAAAGTTGATTATGATAAGGTGTTAGATTCTACGTTAAAAGGTTTAGTAGAGGGATTAAATGATCCATTCGCATGGTATTTAGATTCACAACAGGTTACGGAAAGTAAAATAGAAGAATCTGGCGAATACGGTGGTCTCGGTATTCTTGTTAGTTATGATTCTAAACTTGAGGCCATAAGGATTGTAAGTCCAATGATTGGAACTCCAGCTTATGAAGCCGGTTTACAGGCAGATGATTTAATTATAAGTGTTGATGGTTCACCTGTTTCTGAAATTGGATACATTGGTGCTGTAAATAAAATGCGAGGCGCCCCTGGAACAACTGTGCAAATAGAAGTTTTTAGAGAAGGATGGGAAGAAGCTAAGAGAATTACTTTAGTTAGAGCAAAAATAGAAACTGTTACCGCTAAATATAAAGTATTTGAAGACAATAATTTTAAAATAGGTTATATAAAACTTACAAATTTTGCTGAAAAAAGCGCTTCTGAAATGCAAAAAGCTTTAAAGGCTATAAAAAGAAAAAATGTGGATGGAATTATTCTTGATTTAAGAAATAATCCCGGTGGTTTTTTAAACGTTGCTATAGATATTGCAAGTATGTTTATTAAAGATAAAACTATAGTTACTGTAAGATATTTCGATGGTTCTGAAGAAGTTATAAAACCAAAAACTTATGAGCATTTTGATTTTCTTGATAAATTGCCCATTGTTTTGTTGGTAAATAAATCTTCCGCTTCTGCTTCAGAAATTTTAACAGGTGCATTAAAAGATAATAAGATAGCCACCGTTGTTGGAAAAACAACTTACGGTAAAGCTGCTGTTCAAAGACCTATACCTCTGGAGAATGGTGGCGAAGTATGGTTGCCAATTGGACATTATTTTACTCCTAATGGCAATGATATACATTTAAAAGGTATAAAACCAGATATTGAAGTGGATAATCCAAAAAAAGAAATCAAAAATGTTGAACAATTAGAAGCTAAAAATACCACAACATTTGAAGCAGTTATTGATTTAAATAATGATTTACAATTATTAAAAGCCATTGAAATTTTGAAGGCGGGAGGAAAATAAATGAGAATATATGGGATGGTAATAGTTTTTTCTATTACCATTCTTTTATTAAGCATTATAACGTATTTTTTATTTGGAATGAATGAAACTAAAATTATCATAAGAGAGGCTATTCCAACTTTTTCAGCAAATAATTATCACAACGAAATAAAAGATAATATCATTTCTATGATTAAAGATTCAAAAAATCTTTCAAAGATTTTCTTCATTATTAAAGATTTAGGTGTCTTTATAGGAAAAATTCATATTAATTATTCCAATAATCATGTTTTTATAGCGGTGGTTAATAACGAAATATATGATGAATTAAAGACTACTTTAAAATCCTTTGATTCTTCTTTAATGGAATATAAGGAAAATTTAAGTTTTTATGGACTTCGATTAAATAAAAAAATTTCATATTCAAAAAATTTCACTTTAATTAATTACCCAACTATAGCAATATTGGATTTATCAAAATTATCTTTAAAAGAATTGAGTTTTTTAAAGTTAAAGTATTTTGTGATGGATGAAGATACATATAAACCATATTCTTTTAAAACAGAAATATTAGAAAAATTAAAAAAAGAAAATGGTATTATTTTAGATATTAACATTCTAAATAATCCTGGTGTAAAACCTTTACTGGATGTATTTGTTGAACTGGGAATAAATGTCATTTATGATATGAAAGTCTATACTGGAGGAATTCACTGATGTTTAATAATATTTTTAAAATCATTTTTTTGCCTCATAAAATTAAAACTGTACATTATGATACTATTTTTGTTGGTATTATTATTCTATTTTATTTTTGGTTTTCTCCAATGTTTAGATATGCTTCCTTATATACTTTTTTCGTGAAAAGTATTTTTCTAATCTTTTTTATATTTATCAATAATGTTTTAAGAGCTTTTTTTTATCCTATAAAGTATTTCAGAATAATTTTTCCATATTATATGCTTTCACTTTCACCACTTTTATTACTGGGTTTTTTTTCTTTTTTTAATTATTATTTTTTAGTACCATTTTTATGGATAGAATTATTAAAAGGATATAAAGATTTTAAAAATAAAAATTATATTTCTTTATTCATTGGCACTATAATAGATACTTTTATTTACATTCTGCTATGGAGATGAAATAATGAAAAAAAGATACCTGCTAATTTCAGAATTTTTAACGAAAAACTATAAATGGATTTTATTAATATTCTTTATACTATCAATTAGTTTTATTTATAATTTAAAAAACTTAAAAATAAACTCAGATCTTTTAGAATTGCTTCCTAAAGATGACCCCGTTGTTATTTCATACAGAAATGAAGTAAAATATCAATCTGAATCCGAAGTAATGATTGTTGCATTCTATATAAATAAAAATATAGATTACAAAAAATTGGCTTTAGCCTTTTATGATAGAATGAAAAAAATACCTGAATTTAAAGATTTAGCTAAAACTGATGTATCTTTATTACTATCTTATGGTTTTCTAAATGTTTCAAATTCAAAATTAATTGATGAACTCATGAAAAATATTAAAGATACTTTTCATGCTTTTTCAGATATAAATCCTTATGATTTTAAATCTTTTGAATATATAAACAATACTATATATTTATTAAATAAATTGGATAAAAATTTTGAAAAATCAAGGGAATCTGATCCAATGCTGGGATATTATACTTTATCTCCTGACAAAAATATAATGGTTATGGGAGTAACATTTAAAGAGCCAACTTCAAACTTGCAATTTGTAAATAAAATAATACCTAAAGTAAAAAAAATTCTTTCCGATCTAAATAAAATTTATTCTATAAAAACCGGATTAACTGGGGCTTATATATATACTTATGAAGCAAATAAAACCGTATCTTTTGATTTTTCAATTACTACTTATTTATCTATTGTTTTGATTATTATAATTTTTTATATAACTTTTGGTAGTTTAATTACTACAATACTCGTTTTTATTACTTTAGTAATTTCTGTTGGTATAACTTTAGGCTTATCAGCACTTATTTTTAAAGAACTTAATATCTTAACTTCATTTGTTGCAGCGATAACTCTTGGGTTGGGGATAGATTATGGTATCCATATAACAAGTCGTTTAATTACAGAATTCAAAGAGAGAAAGAATTACATTGAAGCACTTGCTATTACATATGAAACTGTGTTAATACCTGTAATTTTTGGAGTGCTTACTACAATTTTTGTTTTTTTGTCGTTAATTTTTATGAAATTACCAGCTTTTACAGAAATGGCTTTAATTAGCAGTATTGGACTATTCGTATTTTCTCTGGTAATGGTATTTATTACACCTATTACGTTTTACCCTTTTAGAAATATTATTCTTAAAACATATAGAGAAAATAAAATCAATATATGGTTTCAAAGACTCGGCATCTGGATACCAAAAAAAAGTCGTTTGATTTTACCCATTATAACTGTATTTGTTCTATTCTTTTCAGTTTTTGGAATAATTAATTTTGCCAATTTTTCTTATACTCCTCCTGGATTAGCTCCAACGAATTCAGAAAGCACAATAGTTTTTAAGGATATAGCCAGTCATTTTGGAACATCCTTATTTAATGAAATGAAATTTATTATTGGAATTGACGAGGATTCAAAAGAAATAATTGATGAATTAAAAAAGTCTCCATATATTTCAAAAATTGAAAGTTATCTGGATATATTAAAAAAACAACTCGGGGATTTTGAAAAATTAAAAATTAAAACCAGAGAAATTTCTGAATTAGTCAATGATCCTTTTTCTGTAGCTGTATTAAAAAAATATAATATATACTCTGAAACATTAAAAATCATTGATTTAGCTTCAAAATCAAAAAATGAAAAAGATTTTATTTTAGGAATAACTGAGTTAATACCTGAAAATTTAAGAAAAAATATTCTTATCAATGAAGCTGGGAAGGATTATTTTATTATATATATAACCCCTTCTATTAATCTAAACAAAAATAATGGAATGAAATATTTCTTTGACTCATTAAATAAAAAGTATTTAAATAGATTTTTAGGAAATCAAAAAGCTATATATAAATTGATGTATATAATAGAAAATAGATTTTATTATGTCATTTTATTTTCAATTTTTACAATAGGATTTCTAACATATTTTTCAAGAAAATCATTTAAAGAAACACTTGTTGCTATTTTCGGCCTACTTTTTGCTAATCTGACTACCTTTGGAATTATTTACTTTTTTGATATTAATGCAACATTCTTAACTATAATTTCATTACCTTTAATATTTGGAATAGGTGTTGATGGCTATATACATATTTTTCATGCAATCGATGAAGATAAGGTTCATTACTGGCATACATTAAAGGCAACATCACTTTCATTTTTAACAACCATTTCATCTTTTATTACCTTTCAACTATCAAGAGGAGAACTGCTTAAACAATTCAGTTTAACTATGGTTTTAGGCATTTTTATTGTATGGATTTTAACTGTTTTATTAATACCTGCATTAAAAAAATGAAATTTACATTACTCGGCTTTTTGTTACGTTTGAAAATTCACAATTAATATTTAAGTATTGAAAAGTAACATTTATTTTTGTATACTATTGATGTAAAAAGAAAATCCCCCTATCCCCCCCTGAAATAGATGGATAGACATTTAGCGGATCCGCTGGATCCGTTTTTTTTATATTATAAGCTATTATGATATAATATAATAAAAGTTTTAATAAAAGTTTTTATGCTGGAGTGATTTAATGAAAAAATATACTATATTCTTAATACTAAATTTTTTAGCTATAATTACTACTTTTATTGTTTTTGTATTTTCTATAAAATATAATATTGAAAATTATGAGCAAATCAAAGATATTAATTATTTAAAAAATGTTATAATTGCTATTGATAATAATTTAAAAGAAAATATATTCCATTATGTAAAATATAACCATATTTTGCTTAAACCTTTTAAATTAATATTGTATAAAAACAATAAAATTGTTTTTTCCGATTTTGAAAATCCAGATAATAAAGATTTTTATTTCAATAATATTGAAATTGGAAATGATTTATACTCTTATGGTTATGATTTATCAGAATATGTAAAATATATCAATAATTTCTTCGATTCTTTAATATTTTTAGAATATAACAACAAATTTTATCCAGAGTCTTTACCTAATACCAACTATAAAAAATTGAAACTTAATGATATTTATTTTTACATTATTTTCAATAAGAATTTTACTACTCTACTTGATCAGGAATTACCCATTTTTATAACTATAAACATTTTATTATTCTCTCTATTATTATTTTTAATATATAAAATTTTTGCTCTGTCAAATAAAGAACTAAATAATTTATTTTTATTTCTTGAAAATAATGAAAATATAGAATTAAAAACCAAAGAAGGAATTTTTTTAAAAGAAAAAATCAAACATATTATTAATGAATCAAAAAACAAAAAGAAAGAAGTAGAAGAGTTAAAGACAGAAATTAAAAAAATTAATACTAATCATAATAATCTAATAAATGAATTCATTTTTTATATAAATACACCTCTTCAAACACTTATTAATTCAATTAGTTTAAATTTATCAGAAGATATTGAAAAAAAGATTATTACTAATATTATTTCAGAAATAAATATTATTATAAACAAATTTAAAACTATATTTTATCATGAATATAATGTCAGCAATCAAAATTTCTTTGAATTTTTTGATATAAATGAGTTTCACAGTAATCTAATTTATTTTTTATCCATCTATATAGATAAAAATGATATCACTGTAGAAAAAGAAATAAATACAAAAAATAAATTTGTTTTTACGAATAAAAATAAGCTATATAAAGTAATATACGAAATATTACTTTTAATTTTTATGGATAAAAGTGGTGGAAGAATAAATATTCTTTATACTTCAACTGATAATTTTTTAGAAATAAAAATTATAGATAATGATAATATATTCAATGATTATATTTTATTATTAAATAATAAATCATTGTTTGATAAATCAAATATGGAATCATATAAGATCGAATCTATATTAAAATATATTGATGATTTAAACGGAAAGATTTTTTTAACTCAAAGTGCTTCTAATTCTATTATTAAAATTGAAATCCCTATTGATATTAATGAATTCATAATAAATTTTGATTTCAATGCATTAAAATCTTTGTATTTAGCCAAATTAATTGAGAAAAAGTATACTATTAATCAGGCAGAAAAATACCTATATGAATTTTTATCAATATATGTCGATGTTTTAAAAAATCCTCAGAATGATACTTTGAACGATTTAATTGCTGTTTTAGAAAAAAATGATTTTTATTTATTAACAAATTGGTTAAAATTCATATTGAAATATCCTGATAATAAGAATATTGTACAATTCAAAAATTTATTAATAAAAAAATTGGAGAGCTTATAGCTCTCCAATTAAAATTTTTCTTTAATTTTATCTGGATCCTCATTTATTTCTTCCCAAATTTTTCTTAATTCATCATCAGACATTTTAGTTAGATAATCTGGCTAATTTTTCAGGAACTCCCTGTCTTTTCCCTGGCAAACAACCTTCTGGTTTTACATCACCATTCACAAATCCTTTAGCAAAACCAGAACATCCTGGATAACCACATGCACCACAATTTATCCCTGGTAATAAATTTTCTGCAAAAATAACTCTAACATCTTCTTTAACCTCAAACTTTTTTTCAGCAAATGCTAAAAATGTTCCAGATAAAAAGCCAAGTACTGAGAGAAGTATTATTGTATTTATAATAACAGACATTAAAATTCCTCCCTTATATTTTTATGAGACCAGAAAATCCCATAAAAGCCATTGATAATAATCCAGCAGTAATAAGAGCTATAGCCGTTCCTTTAAAAGGCTCTGGTATCTCATAATAGTCCATTCTTTCTCTGATAGCAGAGAAAATAATCAAGGCCATAGCAAAACCTAAACCTGCACCAAGTGAATTTACAATTGTTTCTATTAATGAGTAGTTATATATAACATTTAGTAATGCCAATCCTAAAATTGCACAATTAGTTGTTATTAATGGAAGATATATACCCAATGCTTCATACAAATTAGGAGAAACCTTTTTTATATAAAATTCTATAAATTGAACTAATGTTGCTATTACAAGAATAAATACAATTGTAGTCAAAAATTCTAATCCCATTTTTACAAGCAATAAATTTAGAAACCATGTTATAGTACTTGAAACTACCATAACAAAAATAACAGCCATCGACATACCTGATGCTGAACTTATCTTTTTTGATACTCCCAAAAATGGACATATTCCTAAAAATCTAGATAATACAAAATTATTTACTAATATTGCTGATAAAAATATAAAAAATAATCTCATCTTCTTTCACCAGCCTTTACTCTATTTCTTTTATAAATTCCAATTGAATTGAACATTGCTAATAATACACCTAATACTAAAAATGCTCCTGGTGGAAGAATCATTACATATAATTTCATGGCATCTCCCCAAACAGGTAATCCAAACACTGTTCCGTTCCCTAACAATTCTCTAACCGAACCTAATAACACTAAAGCACCTGTGAATCCCAAACCCATCCCCAATGCATCATATATGGAATCTAAAACACCATTTTTTGATGCAAATGATTCTGCACGACCTAAAATTATACAGTTAACAACTATTAACGGTATAAATAATCCCAATGTTTTCCATAATTCATATGTATACCCGTGCATCAATATATCAACTATTGTAACAAAAGATGCTATTACAACTATATATACAGGTATTCTTATGTTTTTAGGAACCCATTTTTTTATTATAGAGACTACTGTATTAGATAAAAGCAAAACAGCTAATGTTGCAAGTCCCATACCAAGCGCATTTATAGAATTTGTAGTTGTTGCAAGTGTAGGACACATACCCAATACCTGTACAAATATAGGATTTTGCTGAAATAATCCTACTTTTAAATTTTTTATATTAGCCATTATTGAATCACCCCTTTGGATTTGAGGTATTCGAATCCTGTATTTATTGAATCAGCAACAGCCCTTGGAGTAATTGTAGCTCCTGTCATCACATCGCTTGTCTGAACTATTCCTTCTTTTTTTCCATTTTTTATTTGTTCTGGTGTTGTTAAAAGGACCCCTGCATCTTTATTAACTTTCACCCCGTTAACAAGGCCTTTGTAATCAATTGGATAAAATCTTTCTTTTACATTATCCTGAGAAATGTTGGCTCCTAATCCTGGTGTTTCCTGGGAATAAGAAACCACTTCCAAATTATTAAAATATAATTCTTTTTTGTCTTTTACAAAGGAAATAACTGATATTACTTCTCCACCAAACCCTACTCCTGAAACTGTCAAAATATATATTTCTTTCCCTTCACTATTTACATATTTATATGCTGGCGAATATACTTTTGTACTTGCATCTAAATATAAAACCCCTGTTTCATTAGAATCCCAAATCGAACTATTTAACTGCTTTAAACTTTTAGGTATTTCACTCTTAGAAATTAATAAATTTCCTGTTTTTGAATCAATTAAAACTTTTTTTATTGCTTTTAATTTTGCCTCTAATTCAGAATTATCTATAGCAGGTTTTGCAAAAACATACACTATAGATACTACTAATCCGGAGATTATAATAAATAACATCAATATCAATCCAGTTTTTATATATTCTTTCATTTTTTACCACCTCTTACAGTTCCAAAAATACGTGGTTTAGCATAAATATCAATCAACGGAACAAGGGAATTCATAATTAAAATAGAAAAAGAAACACCTTCTGGATATCCTCCAAAAAGTCTGATTATCATTGTTATAAAACCCAAACCTACACCGAAAATAATATGTCCTTTAACAGTCATTGGACTTGTAACCATATCTGTAGCCATGAATAATGCCCCTAACATCAATCCACCACTTAATATATGGAATAAAGGAGAAGCATATTTTGAAGGATCTATCATATAAAAAATACCAGAAATAATAAATACTGTAGAAATATATGTGATTGGAATCCAGATTTTTATTCTTTTTCTAATCACTAAATATATAAAACCTATTATTAAAGCTATAGCACTTACTTCTCCTATCGACCCCGGTACTGTTCCAATAAATAAACTTTTTAAATTAATAGCATAATCTGGATTATTATATAAAGCTTCAATTCCATGCTCTTTTAATATAGCTAATGGAGTTGCAGTTGTTATTGTATCATATTTAAAATAAAACGGTCTATACCATGTTGTCATAGCGACTGGAAACGAAATTAACATAAATACTCTTCCAACTAAAGCAGGATTAAAAATATTTTTTCCTAATCCACCATAAACATGTTTTCCTAATCCAATTGCCACTAAAACTCCTATAAATATTTGCCACCAATTCACTGCTAAACTCAAATTCATAGCTAATAAAAGACCTGTTACCGATGCACTAAAATCTGGTTTGAAATTTTTTTGTTTCCTTAAAACTTTCATTATAAATATTTCCATACCTTCTGCTAAAATCATTGTATATAACATTATCCATACAGCCCTGAATCCAAATACCCATGCTGATACTAAAAATGATGGTATGAGGGCAATTAACACATCTAACATTACACTTCTAACATTATCTTTTGTTCTTAAATGTGGAGCTGCCGCTATGTTCAATTTCACTTTTTAGCCCTCCCTTTTAAAGCTCTTGCTACTTTTTTCCCGGTTTTAAAGTTTTTCACCAATTCTATACCTGCAGGACAGGCATATGAACATGAACCACATTCTATACAATCCATCAAACCATATTCCATTGCTTTATCATACTCTCTTTTTTCGACTTGTAATTTTAATAAATAAGGCATTAAATTTATAGGACAAACCTGTACACATTTTGAACATCTAATACATGGAAAACTTTCTTTTTTAGGCACAATGTCTTTCGTTAACACTGTTAATGCATTATTCCCTTTAAATGTTGGTAATTCAATATCAGGAAGAGGGATTCCCATCATTGGACCACCATATAATATTCTATCTATTTTTTCTTCTTCAACCAATCCAACATGATCTAATAAATCTTTAACCTTTGTTCCTATCCTATATATAAAGTTGCCAGGATTTTTTACTCCTTCACCAGTTAATGTTATTCCTCTTTCTACCAACGGTTTTCCATGCTCTACGGCTTCATATATAACATATGTTGTTGATACATTAAATACTATTACTCCAACATCTAAAGGCAATCCGCCAGAAGGTACTTCTTTTTTAGTTATTGCATAAATCAATTGTTTTTCAGCACCTTGAGGATATTTTGTCTTTAATACTTTTACCTCTATTGGCTCCCCTGACACAGCTTCTTTCATTTTTTCAATTGCTTCTGGTTTATTGCTTTCAATTCCTATATAAGCCTTTTTCACACCTGTTGCATGCATTATTATTTTTATTCCTTTTACAATTTCAGAGGATTTCTCTATCATCATTCTATTGTCTATTGTTATATAAGGTTCACATTCTGCTGCATTAATTATTAAATACTCTGCTTTTTTACCTTTTGGGATAGACATTTTTACATGTGAAGGGAACATTGCTCCACCTAACCCAACTATTCCCGCTTCTTTTACTATATTTACTATCTCTTCAGGAGTTTTTTTTGTATAATCTCCATGCTCTGGAATTAAATCCCATTCATCATCTCCAGTTCTCTGGATTACCACTACATCGTTTCTTGTTCCAGTTGCGGCATTTGTCATTTTCACTATTTCTATAACTTCTCCAGTTATAGTTGAATGAATATTTGCGGATATAAACCCATTTGCTTCACCTATTTTTTGACCTGTTTTTACCTTTTGCCCTGGTTCTACTATAATTTTCGCTGGAGTGCCAAGATGATTTGTCGTATAAATGTATACTTTTTCAGGCAATGGCAGAATTTTAATTTGTTTATGTTCTGCCAGCTCTTTTTTTTCTGGCGGATGTACTCCACCTTTAAAAGTTAATAACGCCATTTCCTTCCTCCTTTCATAAATTCCTTGTTTGTGGGATATTATACAATATCTTATTTGGTTTTTCATTATAAAATGGTCTTGTACAATAACTACATCCGCTTGTTTTAATTGCTTCATCCTCTGAAATCTTTATTTCAGGAAATTTAATTAAAGAATTATTCTCAAACATAAAGTCTTCTTTCTTTACATTAGTTTTTTCAATGATTTCTCTGGCAATCTGTATTTTTCTGTATCTTTCTATTGAAGGAGGTTGTTTATTTCCTAATTTTGTTCCCTGAATAGGTGTAAAAGCAAATAATGATACTAATATATTGTATTTTTTCATTTCAAACATTAAATCTATTAAATCTTTATCCGTTTCACCTAATCCAACAATCACATGTGTTGTAACCTTTCCAGGATATTTTTCAGCTGATTGTATTAAAATATTAAAGAGAGAGTCAAAACTCCCCCCTCTGATCTTTGTAAATAATTCTTTATTTGCTACATCTAAAGAAATCCCCAGATTGTCAATATTATAATTAAATATATTTTCAACTTCTTCAAAACTTTTTGGGCGAAACGAAATAGCTTTTAAGATATCTATATCATTTATTTCATTTAAGAAATTCTTCAAATCATAAAAATAGATTTCTGTATTAACAACCTGAATACATAATCTTTTAAATGGATTATTTTCTTTAAGTTTGCCTAAAAATTCTTTTATATCGTATTCTGGCCATTTTATTCTTGATAGATAATTTTTGTCAGATTTTGCTTCGCGAGCTTGAGCACAAAAACTACAATTATAAATACATTTTTCTCCTAACATTAAATAAGCTGTTGGCATTTCAAAATTGATTTTTCCTTTTTTTAAACCAAGCAAAACAGCTGTTGCATATGATAATTTTAACTTCATTTTATTCCTCCTGAATTCTAATACCTTCTATACCATTTTCAAAGGTTATTTTTATCAGTGTAGCTGAAGGACTGACATATATTATTTCAGAATTATATTTCCCCTCACTAAAATAGGTTTCTGTATCTGTTATTAATTTTAATTCATTTTTAAATATATTTTTTCTATATATGGAATTTTTATATATATAATTTATCATAATTAGATTAAATACAATACCAACAATTATTAAAGAAATTATTAAAATCAAAGAATATGTATTCATTAAAATACACCCAACCATATTCCTAATAATATAGCTCCTATTATTAATCCCATAGATAATCCAAAAATTATTAGAATATCACTACTTTTTACTTTATTTTCTGGCAAATTTGCTTCTCTTTTTAAACCTGCTATAGAATCTTTTAAAATATCTCCTATTATTTTATCTTCTGGTGGATTAAAATATTCTTCTCTTTTTCTATGCATTTCAGCAATTTTATTAGAATCTACCATCATTTTTAAATTTTTCGAAATAACCGCTTTCCCAATTATTCCACCACCAAGATCCATTTTTATAAAATAGTAATCGGTATCAGGAATTAATTCTTTAGCTATTAATTTTGATTCAATCGGTAAAATATTTTTTCCGGTTTCGTCAAACTTATCTGGATATTGCTCTTTCAATCTATTCAAATTTGCAGGTTCTACAGGATCTATAATTAGTGAATATATTGGGTCTCCTACATCCAGATTATTTATTGTCATTCCAGTTAAAGGATCGGACAATGGTAATACCTCTGGAGAAGATTGAACATCTACTCTATTTAAGTATGACTTTTCTTTTTCACTAAAACTTCTATGCTGTGTCATCAACCATACAAGATCTTGATACGTTAATTTTTCAGCAACTATTTTTAAATTCACTTCACCTTCCCATTCTTCAAATATTTCGGACAATATGGCTTTTACTACTGCTACATCAGAGTCTCTTACTCCCAAAAACATTTTGGCATTTATTATTTCTGGTCCATATCTTTTTATGGTTGACTGGACAAAAGCTAAAAATTGTTTATTTAAATCTAATACTGTAGAATCTTTTATTGCTTTATAATACAATTCTTCCAATTTAGATTTATACTCTATATAAGATAAATTAATATCTGGCAATTCAAATTTTGGCAATTTGGATTTTGGTATTGATAACACTTTATATTCAGGGGTTCCTTTTTGTTTCCCAAACATATATCCTATTATTATTTCGGCTGTTAACGAAGATGTTGCAAAAAATTTTACAGCGTAAAAATCCATAAAGTTCACCTCCTTCTTACACTACATAACCGCCAGAAGGTATGTCTCCTGATATATCTGTTATATAGTTTCCTACTATAACATTTTTACCAATCTTTATATTTGATGGAATGGAGGTATTAAATCCTATTAATGTTATATCAGTATTATAAACTTTTTTATTATACGAACTTTCTTTAAATTCTCCAACTCCAATTTTTGAATTTTCTCCAATTTCAGAATTTTCACAAATTATAGCTTTTTCTATATATGCACCTTTTCTTATTATTGTTTTATTCATTATAACTGAATCCTTAATTATCACTCCATCCTCTACTACAACTCCTTGAAATAAAACTGAATTATGAACTTCACCATATATTTCACATCCTTCACTGATTAAAGATCCCGTTAATTTAGCCTCTGAAGATATAAATGCAGGTGGTAATTCTTCTGATTGAGTATATATTTTCCAGTTAACATCATGTATATTTAACATAGGCATAGGACCTAACAGTTCAAGATTTGACTCCCAATAAGATTGCAATGTCCCAACATCTCTCCAATATCCTTCATAATTGAATGCATACATTTTCTTTCCTTCTTCGAGCATTTTAGGTATTATATTTTTTCCAAAATCATGTTCTGAATCTGGATCCTTTGAATCGTCAAGTAATAGTTTTTTTAAAATAGACCATGTATAAACATATATTCCAAGTGATGCCAGATTTCCTCTCGGCTCTTTTGGCTTTTCTTGAAATTCTATTATTTTTCCAAATGAATCTGTAACCATAATTCCAAATCTATAAGCTTCACTTATAGGTACTTCCATACAGGCAATAGTAACATCAGCATTTCTTTCTATATGATAGTCTATCATTTCGTTATAATCCATTTTATATATATGATCTCCTGATAATATAACAACAAAATCTGGATTAAAACCATCTATATATTCAATATTTTGATATATTGCATCAGCTGTTCCTTTATACCATGATTGTTCTGTACTGCTAACATATGGAGGCAAAATAGTCAATCCTCCTGATTTTATGTCAAGGTCCCATGGCCTTCCAATTCCTAAATGTTTATTTAAAACATGTGGTCTATATTGAGTTAATACTCCTACATTATATATTCCAGAATTCACACAATTACTTAAAGCAAAATCTATAATTCTATATTTTCCACCGTATGGAACTGCTGGCTTTGCTAAATATTCTGTTATAACTCCTAATCTGGTTCCCTGACCTCCAGCTAATATTAAAGCCACAACATTCATTATTGTCCCCCCTTTTTCTGACTTGACTTATAGAAATCTATATAATCGTTCCTTTTTCTATTACCATTATTTTATTTTCGCTTATAATCTTTTTACCTTCTCTTATTTCACAATCTTTATCTATAATAACATTTTTTATAACGCTTCCTTCAGATATTATTGTATCCTGTAATATTATTGAATTTTCAACTACTGCACCAGCCTTTATTTTAACTCCACGAGAAATTATCGAATTCCTTACTGTTCCATTTATTATTGTTCCATCTGCAATGAAAGCATTATGTATATTAGCATTTATATTTATTTTTGGTGGCGCATAGTCTTTTAATTTTGTATATATTTTATTTGAATAAAATAATTCTTTCCTTACATCATCTTTTAATATATCCATGTTTGTTTCATAATATGTTTTTATTGATTTCTTTATATTTGACCAGTAGCCTCTAAAATCATATGCATACACCCTTAATTTTTTCAGATTTGGTATAATAATATCATGAACTATATCTTTACCACCATTAGGCACAGTTGTATACAATAATTCTATTAACAATGCTTTATTTATAAAATAAACTCCAAGAGATATCCTTTTTGATATTGTTTTATCAGGTTTCTCATGAAATTCAAGAATTCTTCCTTCTTCATCTGTAATTATCTGTCCATATGTATTTATAAATTCATCATCTTCTATTTCTTTTGATAGTATTGTTATATCAGCCGCATTTGATAAATGATAATGATATAATTTGTTAAAATCAAAATTATATATATGATCACCCGATCCTATAAGTACAAAATCCTCGTCTCCTCTTCTTAATAATGTCATATTTTGAAATATTGCATCGGCTGTTCCCCTGTATACAGGAATTTCTTCTTTGTTTTTAAAATATGGCTGCAATATAAACAAACCACCTGTTTTTCTATCTAAATCCCATTCTTTCCCACTACCTAAATGATCCATTAGACTTCGTGGATAATATTGGGTCAACACTCCAACTTTTTTGATTTTTGAATTAACAAAATTACTTAATGTGAAATCAATAGCTCTATATTTACCAAAAATCGGCACTGCTGCACTGGCCCTTTTCCTGGTTAATTCACCTATTCCACTTTTAGAAGAACCTGCCAGAATTAATCCTAAAACTTTCATTTTATCAATCCCCCTTGAGAATTAAAAAAAATTCTTTTTCAATTTCCAATAGTTCTTTTTTAGTTTTTTCATCCAACTTCGGATATAAATAAGTATAATCCTTTCCTAAAAATTTTAATATTTTTACAAGAATTTTCTCTTTAAAATATGGATATTTGAATAATATCTTTAAATTTTTGAGCATCTTTTTATATGCATATTTATAACTAATTTCTTTTACTCCAAATTCAATTTTCAATATTCTATCAAATTCATCTGAGATTTTTTCAATCTCTTTTATTTTCAGGATTTTCCACCATTTATGTTCTATAAAATGTATTCCAAAAAATTTTAATGAAAGTAGTTCATCAAAATTGTATTCGAATTTTGTATGAGATATTGTTTCAGAATAATATGAATTTATTAATCCATGTAATTTTTCATCCAATTCCATATGGGATATAAAACCATAATAAAAACTATCTGGAAAATTTCTAAGAATTGTTTTATAATCCATGCTGTTTAATTCATGTAATTTGCTTCCAATTTCAATATATTTTAATTCATTAGCATAAAAAAATACATCTGGTCCCTGAGCTCCTAAGTATAATGCCGGACCCCATAAATCCTTCTGAATTTTCGTTGCATATAAAATATGTGCTAATATACTGGGCATCTAATCACCTCAAAATTCTAACCCATAAACATTTCAAATATAAACTTTCTGGTATCTGTAATATCCATGGATGATCATTGGATTGAGTAATAATATCCATATTTTGTAATTTTATCCCCTCTTTTTCAACACTTCTTCTAAGAGACTCAATAAGCAATTTTATATCAGCTTGATAGGCGCAGCTACATAAACTTAATATACCAGAATCTTCTAATCTTTGAATACCCAATCTTGAAATCCTTTTGAAAATTTGAACCCCTTTAAATCTTTCTGCTTTTTTCTTAATTAAAGATGGGGGATCCAGCATCATTAAGGTAAATATATTTTCTGTTTTACTCAAAAAATTTTCTACATCGTCAAAAACCACCTCTATTTTTTCTGATAAACTATTTATTTTAGCGTTTTCTTTCAATATTTCCAATGCATATTCATCTTTATCAACAGCAATTACCCTTTTCGCTCCATATTTAGCCATATTTAAAGCAAAACCACCTGTGTAGGAATATGCATCGAGTCCTATAGCCCCTGAAGAATATTTTCTAATATAAACTCTATTCTTTCTTTGATCAAAAAAGAATCCTGTTTTTTGCCCATTTTTTATATCAACAATGTATTTTATTCCTTCTTCTTCGATAATAAAATTATCAGGTGGTTCTTCACCATATAAAACACCTGTATTCCTTTTTAAATTTTCTTTAGATGATGTCTCAAAATCACTTCTTTCGTATATCCCTTTTATTTCATCATTAAATATCTTTATTAATGCATTTATTACTTCATCCTTTTTATTCTCCAACCACACATTTCTAAACTGGATAACTAAAAAATCCTCATATTTATCTATTATTAAACCTGGGATTCCATCAGCCTCAGCATGAAAAAGTCGATATGATTTCCCAAAATTATTTCTTAATTTCAATGCTCTTATGAATTTATGATAAAAAAAGTTTTTATCTATTTCTTCATCCTTTAAAGATAATATTTTCACCATAATATTCGACGAGCTTGAAAATATTCCCTTTCCTATAAATTCAAATTCATTTGAAAAAACATTACAGATTTCTCCATCCTTTTTTTCGCCTGTTATTTCTTGAATTTCGTCTTTAAAAATCCATAAATATCCATTTTTTATTTTATTATCTTTACCTTTTTTTAATTTCACTATAATCATAAATCGTGTTGCACATCCAATCTATAACTTAAAATTTCGTCTTCTTTAAAGAATATTTTAATTTCACGTTCTGCATTTTCCAGTGAATCTGAAGCGTGAACTATGTTTTTTGTAACGCTCATACCAAATTCCCCACGAATACTTCCAGGTGAAGCTTTTAAAGGGTCTGTGTTTCCAATTATATGCCTTACCATTTCAATAACCCGTGGTCCTTCTAACACCATGACAACAACTGGTCCTGATAAAACAAATTCTATAAGATCATTATAGAATGATTTTCCTTCATGTTCTTTGTAAAGTTCCTTTGCCTGATTTTCTGTTACCCATACCATTTTCATGGCTATTATTTTTATTCCTCTTCTCTCTAATCTGCTTATTACTTCACCTACTAATCCTCTTCTTACGGTATTTGGTTTTAAAAATAAAAATTCTCTTTCCATAAAGATTCCCCCTTTTTTAACCTTTTTTTCAAACTATTTTTTTTATCAAACCATCTTCCAATAAAATTGTTTTATTACAGTATTCCATTAGTTCTTTTTCATGAGAAACAACTATTACAGTTTTATCAAACTCTATCATTTTTTCAAATAATTCAAAAACTATTCTTTTATTTTCAACGTCCAAACTCCCTGTTGGTTCATCGGCCAGTATAATTTTCACATCACCAACTACGGCTCTTAATATGCTCGCCCTTTGTTTTTCTCCACCAGAAAGCTCGTCAGGATATTTATTCAATAATTTATATATACCCAGAATTTTAGAAAATTTTTCTATTTCTTTTATATTTTCTTTTTTTGTTCTAATATATTGAGCTAATTTTGCATTTTCTAAAATTGTTAATTCATTTATTAAATTAAAGAATTGAAATACAAAACCTATGCTTTTTTTTATATTTTTAAAAGAATATAATATTTCTCCTGAAGTTGGTTTTAAAAGATCTCCTAACAGAAATAATAAAGTACTTTTTCCACTTCCAGAATATCCGTATATACCGTAATAATTGTTCTTTTGTATTGTTAAATTTATATTTTTTAAAACTTCATTTTTTCCATCATATGAAAATTTTATTTTTTTCATTTCAATTAATTTATTCTCCATGGAGCACCTCTACGGGATTAAAAGATAGTAACTTTCTTGAGGAAAACCACGAAAAAGAAAATGATAATATCAATATAAACAAAAAACTTATAAATATATCCTGTAAAGATATGTAAAATGGTATTTTTTCTATATAAAATACTCCAGATGGCAATTTTAGATTTATTCGTTGTAATATTAAAATTGTAGTTAATGAAAAAATAACTCCACTAACAAAACCGCTTATCGCTATAATTAAACTTTCAATTATAAATATAATTGAGATTTTAGTTTTATTCATACCCATTGAATATAAAATTCCTATTTCTTTTTTTCTTACAAATATGGAATACATAACTGAATTAGAAATACTAAATCCACTCATTAAGACAACAAAAAATGTTATTAGCAGTGCAAAATATGAATCTATCTCTACAGCTTTGGCAAAATTCTCATTTTGTTCTTCCCATGTCGTTGAAAAATATCCTTTTAAATACCTATCTTTTATATTTTTCGCATTCTTAGGATTATTTAAATATATACCTGTGTAATTTAATTTTTTGACATTTTCCTTTTTTACAATAAATGATGAATCTATAATATATATTCCAGAATGAAATATTCCTGTAATTTTTATGTTTTTTAATTTTATTTTGTTTTCACTATCTGTATATAGTATATTCAATGTATCTCCCGGTTTAATATTCAAATTTTTAGCCATAACACTACCTATTATACTTCCCTGAATATTACCATTTACTATGAGTTTTTTATAATAATCCAGATTATTAATTTCCCAATATGACACTCCTATTTTTTTTTTATTTTTATTAAAAAATCCCTGATACATTGAAAAATATATTTTAAACTTTTCGTCTTCTAATTTTACAGAAGTTTTATCATACACTATTATATGAGGATAGAAAGAAGTCAGTGAATCTATTAAAGCTTTATCAAATCCTTTTATTACAGAAATAACAACAATCATTCCCCATACACCAATAAAAATTGAAAGAAATGGAAATAAAAAATGTTTTTTGTTCTTTCTTAAAAAACCTTTTATTAATAATATTATATCTTTCATGAATTATCCCCCACTAACATAATCACATCAGAATTTAACGTATTATATGAATTATTGCTTAAAAATTCTATAATAGAAAAGTATAACTCAGGGTTTTTTTGTATATCTATCACTTCAAAAACGAACTTGGAATATCTGTTTTTTATTTCATTCATAATCTTTTTTTCGTATTTTTTATTTTTTATTATTAAATACGACTTGTTTCTTAATATACCTTCTATATCAGGCAATATATCAACTATTTCGATTAAATACCCATAAGAACCTTTCCATTTATTTCTCATCACAGTATAAAAACTTAGCTTAAAATCAGGCATATTGTTAATTAATGTTATCCATATTTTTTTATTTTCCTCTGGTTCTTCAAATTCTACTAAATATTTTTCCATATATTTTATTCTATCTGTATCTATTTTGACATAATTTCCCACTACTTCAATTGGAAGAGACAAAAATTTTATTTCAGATTTTTTTGATACAAGAAATAAAGAAAATAATTTTTTAAAATCAAATGAGTTTACCGTTCGATTTAAAACTTTATCTATAGAATACAATATTTTAGATAATCCGGAATTTTTTGCCGCATTCATCAATGCGAATAATACATCTTTCTGTCTTTGAATTCTACCTAAATCACCTAAAGCATCATATCTAAATCTAGCATAATACAATAATTCTTCTCCGCTTAAATAATTATATCCCTGTTTGAAATTTATATGTAAATTTTGGTGAAAATCTTCATAATACATATCTTTAGGCACATATATTTTAACAGGAGAATATATGTCTCCTATTTCTTTAAATAAACCATAATCAAAAATTAAATAATCAGATATTTTTACTTTAAAAATATTTTGTATTAATTCCTGTAATTTCTCTATTCCGTATTTTACATATACTGCATTTATTCTCATAGTATTATTATCAATTGTTACTAGTAAATCTCTTGGAATGGGTAAAACCAGGACTTTATTTTTCTTTTCACTAACTCCAACCAATAATATCGAGTCTGTTCGAGATACCTTTCTATTAATATCTACTGTATCCATACCTAAAACTAAAAAATAATATGGATCGGATAATTTATCCATTTTTGTATAAGTTTCAACAAAAGGAAAAAACATAGACATTATTACTATAATAGAAAAAATAATGCCTAATATGTACATAAGGAATTTCATTTAATCACTCCAGAATTGTTTTCAATGATTCAAGAGAAGTTTTATCAACATAATTTCTTTCCATTTTCTTTTTTAAATCTGGCAAATTTATCGTCACCGGTTTTGACAATAATGTTTTTATTTCTAATTTATTATAACTTGTTATAGAGTATTTTGAAAAGCTCTGTAATAAAGCAAATGCCCCATTATAAGATAAATTTGTATTACCATACTTTCTTACTTCTTTTACAATATTATTAGCTGTCAACATATCAAATAATCCGGATTTTCTGGCTTTTAAAAAACTGAATAAATCATCTATTGAGTTTCCCTGACCTTTTAATATAGCTAAAAATGGTGAAATATCTTCACTTTTTAAAACAAAATGATATTTGATAGTTGACGGATTTATATCAAACATCTGTTCAAAATTTGTCAATGCTTCCTCAGGTTTTAACGAGTCTATATATAAATTTTTTTCAGAATAATATATATTATCCGGACTTTTAACTATGAAAATTTTTCTTGATTGATTTTTTATTCTAATAAAATATAATTCTGTTTTCTGTGGCATTTCATAGGTAATAAGATAACTTACTGCATCTGCTTTCATTTCAGTAGTATTTTTTAAATTATTATAAAAATAAAAGATAACTCCTAACCCAATCACTATTATTAATATAAACAAAAATATTAACCATTTATTTGAACCCTTTCTTTTGCCTCCAACCTGAATTCTTGTTGCCAACGCAATCCACCTCCAAAATTTATTTAATATTGTAATATGTTGTTCCATGCATCAACTGTATTATTCAATAAAAAATGGTTTTTATTTAAAGAATATATAATTTTATTTTTTAATATTTCTTTATATGCCTTATTAATATCATGAAAAGCTATCTTTCTAAAATATTCAACATTATCATAATTTCTTGTCGGTTCTATAGAATCAGAAACAAATAATATTTTACCTATTAATCCATAATATTTATAACCACCTGTATGATAATAAATAGCTTCGTAAATATCATCTGGTATATTATATTCCCTTTTAAGATATTCTGCAGCAATTTTACCATGTAATAAAATAGGATTTTTCTCTTCTGCAAAAGAAATTTTTATATTATATACTTTTGCTATTTTTAAAAATTTATACGGTTTAATATCACGAAATAAATCATGCCCAATTGCTGCTAATTTTGCTCTATTTTCTTCAATATTATACTTATTGGCTAACATCTTAGCTGTATACAATACACCCATGATATGTTTTAATCTATATTCTGATACTATTTTTTTTAATGTTTTTTTTATTTCATTTATTATTTCCTCCAAATATCATCACCTCTATAATATCTCATATTTTGAATTTATTACCATTAGACCGTGTTTGTATTCTATTTCTTCTTCTATTTTTTGAAAAAATGTTAATAAAAAATCCTTACTTTTTGAAAGAGTTGTGATTGAGATTTCGAGAATTTTCTTATTATCATTAAAATCACTCTCTATAACAGCTATATTGTATTGCTTTCTAAGGTTATTCGTTAATTTTTTTACTATACTTCTTTTTTCTTTTAATGATTTTACATTTATTAATTCAATTTGATATGTCGCTAAAATTATCCACACTATATCACCATTTTTTATATTCAATCTTATTTATTAAAAATTCTTCATATCTTGCCATTATAAATAGCAGATCAGATAATCTATTCATATATATCAATAATTCCTCAGAAACTTTATCTTCATCATTTACGCAGATTATCCTTCTTTCTGCCCTTCGAGCAATAGTTCGACATATATCTAATTTGGCAGATTCTATTGTGCTACCTGTAATAACAAATCCATTTAATTTAACCCTTTCCTCAAAATTTTTTATATATTTCGTTAATTTTTCCCCATCTTCTTTTGTTATTGGTTGAATAAATTCTTTATTTTTAGAAGCCAGTTCTCCAGCTACTTTAAATAAATCATTTTGTATTTCATTTATTATATTTTTTACTTTATATGATTTCACATAATGTTTTACTTCTCCTAAATGTGCGGATAATTCATCTATTGTACCATATGCCTCCACTCTTAAATCATTTTTAGGAACCCTTTCACCTGACCATAAACTTGTCTTACCTTTATCTCCTCCACCAGTACTTATCGACATAAAAATCCTCCTTATTTTAAAGATGATATTTATTATTCAATTTTATTATACCATTTTATATGTGAAATTTTAAGAACTTTAATAAAAAAAGCGGTCGAAACCGACCGCTTTTTTTATTATCTTTATTTTAACTATTTTTTATTCTTGTTCCGCTTTTTCTCTTTCTCTTTCCTGTATTATTTTTTGTTGTATATCAGGAGTTACTTCCTGATAAGTTGAAAATTTCATTGTAAAGTATCCTTTACCACTTGTAATTGAACTTAATCTTGGAGAAAAATCGAGCATTTCAGCAAGGGGTATTTCTGCATCTATTCTATCCATTCCCCTGCCCATCGACTGCATACCCATAGGTCTTCCACGTTTGGATGATATTTCTCCCATCACATCTCCTGTATATTCTGTCGGTGCAAATATCTCAACTTTCATTATCGGTTCCAGAATAACAGGGTTTGCATTTTTCATCCCATCTTTAAAGGCCTGCCTTGCAGCTATCTGGAAAGCAATATCAGATGAATCCACATCGTGGTACGAACCATCAAACAAAGTAACCTTTATATCCACTACCGGATATTCAGCTACAACACCCTTTTTCATTGCTTCTTTTATACCCTTATCTACAGATGGTATAAAGTTTTTAGGAATTACTCCACCAACAATTTTATCAACAAATTCATATCCTTCTCCTCTTGGCAATGGTTCTATTTCTATTTTTACATGCCCATATTGTCCATGCCCACCCGTTTGTTTTTTATGTTTATACTCAGCTATTACTTTTCTTCTAATGGTTTCTCTATAGGCTATTTTAGGTTTTCCTACTTCAACGTTCACTTTAAAAGTCTTTTTTAATCTTTCAATCATTATTTCTAAATGAGTTGTACCTAATCCAGACACTATTGTTTCTCCAGTTTCTGGATCAAATTCCCATGAAAATGTAGGGTCTGACTCTTGCAGTTTAGATAATGCATTATTCACTTTATCTATCTCATTTTTAGATGTTGGTTTTACAGATTTTGAAATCATTGGTTCAGGAAATTCTGGTATATTTATTTTAATAAGTCTTGATGAATGTGCAACTGTATCGTTTATTCTACTCTTTTTTAATTTTGGTACAACGATTATGTCTCCCACAGAAGCTTCTGGTATTTCTTCATTTTTATCAAATCTTGGTATATATATATGTGAAACTTTTTCATTTGATTCTTCCTGTACTTCTACAAATGAATCACCGGATTTTACTTTACCTGATAATACCCTTATATAAGTTAGTTTCCCAACAAATGGATCAACTGCATTTTTTATTACCAATCCAACAAATGGTTCTTCTTCTTTACCTTCTATTTCAAATTCTTTATCTTCAATTTTTCCTTTAAAAATTCTTTCTGATGGATACATTCCAACTAATCTAATCATTTCCATAAATCTATCCAATCCTATATTTTTTTCTGCAGAGCCAATTACTATAGGTACTATCTCATCATCTTCAAATGCTTGATGAAGGGCTTTAAACACATTTTCAGGATTTAGAACTTCTTCTCCTTCTTCTAAATATTTTTCCATCATTTCTTCATTTGTTTCTACAACATCTTCGATTAACTCCTGATGATAATCTTCATAATACTTTTTCGCAATTTCTGGTATTTCATTTAATTTTTTATCTTTTCCGCTTTGATCCAATTCATATTCAAATGCTTCATGTGTAATTAAATTTACCAATCCTTTAAACTCTGAACCTTCTCCAATTGGAACCTGTAAAGGCACTATTTTCACTCCATCTTCAAATGCTTCTTTTAGAGAAGATACGAGATTACCAAAATTTATTCCTTCTTTATCCATTTGATTTATAAATATGAATACAGGTTTTTTGTTAGCTCTTGCTATCTTCCAGATTCTTTCAGTAGTTACTTCAACACCAGAATTTGCATTTACCACAAGAACAACATTATCAACAGCATTTATAGCAACATCTATATCTCCTAAAAAATCTGCCATACCAGGAGTATCAACAAAATAAAATCTTGAATCGTTATAATCCACGGAAACTACATGGTTTGAAAATGTTGCTCCCTTTTCTTTTTCTATTTCTTCATCATCCAGATATCTTTGACCAATTCTATCTGCACCACTATAATTTTTTAATACGGCATCCATTAATGTGGTTTTTCCACAACCATGATGCCCAAAAAGTCCCACTATCCTTTTTTTATCTGGTTTAATAATAGCCATATACTACACCCCCACTGTTAGAATATCTATTTTTTCTTAAATACCCCCAAAAAGGCAGGAATTTTATTTCTCCAATTTTCTGATCTGTAATTTAAAATTTTTCCATTATAATAAAATATCGAAGAACTTCCTCCATCTAACATCATTGCCTGTTTAATATTCCCTATTTTTTCCAGTAACAACTGCGCTTCATCATAATTAATTCCAGGATTTGATTCCATATATCCATCTACTACTATAAATAATACCATATTATTATTATCAATTGCAACTATTGTTCTGGGTGTTTTTCGGTTAATAATACTTGATGAGTAGGCCAGTTTCTCTTCTTTTAACGCTTCTTGCATTAAATCATCTGTTACTATTAAAGGGCCTCCTTCTACCATTTCTTTTATAGATATTTTCTGATTAATGTCAATATTGAAAACAACTTCATCACCTTCAGATAAATCTGGTATATATTTGGAATATTTCCTATCAATTAGTAATAATCGTTGATCATTTATAGGTTTTTCTTTTCCAACCTTAACTATATAACTATTTTCTATTAATAAGAATATGTAATCATCTTCACTTTCTTTAATTCTTCCTTTATATTCACTTGTGTATAGCTTCACATCACCTTTCCATGCTGTATTTATTGCTTTTATCCAGAAAGGTACGTCCTTTACATATATTTTATATTCCATAACTACATCTTTTATATAAGGATTGTTATATCTATCAATTATAAAACACGGTCTTAAATAAGAAGAAATATGCTGAATCTTTCCATCTGTAATTATTTTTCCTATTGGTTCCAATGTTGAAACATCAAAATAACCACCATTTATTGCTAATAGTGGGTTTACATTATTTAGAAATGTTTCTGCATCTTCAGGTGATCCCAAATTATTGAATAAAACCTTTATTTCAAGTTCCTTTGGATTAATTCTTGCAATATGAACTGGTATAATTCTTCCATTTATATCTATCATTTTATTTTCAACTTTTAATAATTCTGTATCAAGTTTTATTTTTTCATTTTCAACATTATCATTTTTTATATTTTTATTCTGTTTCTTTATTTCATTCAACTTTTTTTCCAGATTCGACTCCAGAGACGTTGATGGATTACTGATTTCGTTTTTTATTTCTTTTCCAGAATCTGTAGTTGTAGTTTCAGAATTATTGTTTTTTTCAGATTTCTTCTGTATTTTTGTTTTATCCAGATTGAGGATAATGTTTCTTTTTGAAATTAAAATATTATAACTTTCAAAATCTTTGATTATATATTTTACAATACTATCTGAAATAATTTTAAAGTCTATATCATTAGGAACAGGATATTCATTCACCGCTGGAAAAACGATGAACCCATCTTTTTCACTTTTTATCATTTTTTCATTGATTAAATGACTTAACGTAAATATTATTTTATCAAATGAATATTCTATTTTTATTACTCTTGGGAGGCTTTTATACAGAAAAATATTATTTTCCCATCCAAATGATTTTAAATTTAAAAAATCTTTAACGGCATCTATCCAGACGTATAACTTTTCATCTTTCAAAATTACTGAAGATGAATATGACCTATTAATATTAAAATTAATCCTCGCACTTCCTTTTATTAAATCCAATTCTAATATATCGTTATTCTTAGGATTTGATAAATATATAATATTTTTAGACGGAAATTGCTGCAATTTAAAAAAATCAACAATTGCTTTTGTATTTATAAATATTTTATCTGATAATATTATATTTTCAAATTCTGTCGAATCTCTGGTAATGTCAATATAATATATATTAGAAAATATAGTAATAGAAAATACTATAATTAATATAAGAAAAATTTTCTTATACATTATTTACCTCCTATTATTTTTTCATAAATGAGTTTCATTTTTACTTCATCTGGAGGATTTTTTGATATTTCATATGATTCTTTTAATAATTGCATTGCTTCTTCAACATTACTTTTATCAGAAACATATAATTTAGCAATAATATCGCCTTTTTTCACTTTAGAACCTAATTTTTTTAATATTTTTATACCAACAGAAAAATCTATTTCATCTTCTTTTTTCTTTCTTCCTGCACCCAATACCATGGACGCAATTCCAACTTTTTCTGTATCTATATGTGAAATAAACCCGTCTTTTTCTGCTTTAAATTCTATTACTTTATCTGATATTGGCAGTATATTCTCTGGTTCATCAACAACCCTATCATCTCCACCTTGAGCTTTTATCCATTTTTTCATAATCTCTAATGCTTTACCATTATCTATATTTTCCTTTAATATCTTTCTGGCTTCTTCATATGAATATAATCCTGATAAATCTAGCATATTTGCACCTAATTCAATACATAATTCTGTAAAATCTTCAGGACCTTTTCCTTTTAATGTTTCAATAGCTTCGAGCACTTCCAAAGAATTACCAATATTATCCCCTAATGGTTGATCCATATTGGTTACCAATGCTACTATTTTTCTATTATTTAGTTCTGCTATTTCAACCATAGATTTTGCCAATTCTATGGCATCTTCTACATTTTTCATAAAAGCACCGCTTCCAGTTTTTACATCCAATACTATTCCATCTGAACCAACAGCTAATTTTTTACTCATAATGCTTGCTGAAATCAAAGATATTTCATCTACTGTTGCTGTTACATCTCTTAATGCATATATTTTTTTATCAGCCGGAGCAATATTACCAGTTTGACCTGCTACAACCATTCCAACTTCATTTGCAATTTTGAAAAATTCGTCTTTTGAGATTGCTGTTTTAAATCCTGGAATTGATTCTAATTTATCAATTGTTCCACCAGTATGCCCCAAACCTCTTCCAGATAATTTTGATACCTTTAATCCTGCAGATGCAACCAACGGACCTACTGAAAGTGTCGTTTTATCTCCAACTCCTCCTGTAGAATGTTTATCTATTTTTATTCCTTTTATTCCAGATAAATCTATTACATCTCCACTATCCCTCATAACCATTGTAAGATAATATCTCTCTTCTTTTGTCATTCCTTTAAAATATATTGCCATTAACCATGCTGAAATCTGATAATCTGGTATTTGACCATTCACATATCCATTTATCATAAATTCTATTTCTTCTTTTGTATTAACTTCACCATTTCTTTTTTTATGAATTATATCTACTGGCCTCATTTTCATTTCCTCCTTTAAAAATTATTTTTACAAGTGTTCCTTGGTTTTCTTCACTATCAACTTCTATATAAGCTCTATGTTTTTCCAAAATTTGTTTCACAATATACAAACCCAATCCCGTTCCTGGAACCTGTCTTGTTCGTGATTTATCAACCCTATAAAATAAATTAAATATTTTATTTCTCTCTCTTTCTGGGATACCGATACCTGTATCTTCTATTTCCAATATCACTTCATCATTTTCACGATATAACCTTATATATACTTCTTTTTTTTCTGAATCTTTTATATGTGTGAATTTTATTGCATTATCTAAAACATTATATATTGCCTGCATCAATCTATCTTCATCACCTATGATTGTTAAATCGTCTTCTACTTCCAATAATATATTAATATCCATTTCTTTCGTTAGAGAGTTGAAAATCATATTCATCTTTTTTAATAAATTTGAGAGATTTACTTCTTTAAACTGATATTCATAATCTTTTCTTTCCAGTCGGCTAATATCCAGCAAATCATTTATAAGTCTTGTCAACCTTGAAGACTCATCTTCTATTATATTTAAAAATCTTAATGCTTGAGAAGACAATTTTTCATCGCTCATTAATAATGTTTCAGAATACCCATGAATTACTGTTAAAGGTGTCTTTAATTCATGTGACATTATGGTTAAAAATTCCCTTCTCATTAACTCTATTTCTTTTTCTTTTGTTATGTCTCTTAAAACAACAATTCTGTAATTCTGATTGTTTTCAGATTCTAAAAAAATCTTCTTTATTTCACAATGAAAAAAAGATTTTTTAGGGCTATAAACTATAATCTCATCACTTATATTTTTATCCTGCCTATAACTTTTTAATATTATATCAATTAAATTATGATCTTCCAAAATTTCAGATAATGTTTTTCCTAAAAAATCTTCTGTAACAAACAAATTTTGAGCACTTTTATTGGCATAATCCAGTATAAGGGTATCTGATATCTCCGAATAAAACACAAGCATAATTGCTTCTGAAATATTGTTTAAAACAGAATAAATATTTTTTCTTTTCATTTTTTCAAACATCACTTTTTTATTTAAACTATTTATTTTTTCTTCTAATGAATGTATTAAATATTCTATTGCAGGATCATTAGCACTTATTGACAGAACTTTAGATACAGAAGATTTAAGTTTTTCATTTTCTTTTTTTATCACAATATAATTTGAGAAAAAAATATATATAATTATACTAAATAACAATAAAATTAATATATAAAACATTCTATCACCTATTTCAAAAAAGCGACAGATTATCTGTCGCTTTTATTTTTAGTAATCTAGTTTTTCTTTTCCAGGATCTCTAAATTTATAACCTTTTCCTCTAACTGTTATAATGTACTTTGGATTTGATGGATCCTCTTCGATTTTGGTTCTTAATCTTCTAATATGTACATCTACTGTTCTTGTATCTCCAAAGTAATCATATCCCCATAATTTATCGAGTAATACATCTCTGCTAAATACTTTACCTTCATTTTTTGCAAGGAAAGTTAATAATTCAAATTCCAAAGGAGTTAATTCTACTGGATTACCTCTGATTAAAACTTCATATCTCTCAGTATCTATCTCCAGATCCTTTGCTATAATCTTTTTTGGTCCTTCTTCTTTAATTTGCATTGCCTGCTGCTGTCTTCTAAATATGGACTTTATTCTGGCAATTAATTCTCTTACATTAAACGGTTTAGTTACATAATCATCACTTCCTAATTCTAAACCTGCAACTTTATCAGCTGGATCATCTTTAGCACTTAAAATTAATACTGGAGCACTTTTGAATTTTTCATTGCTCTTAACAGTTCTAATGAAATCAAATCCATCCATAGAACCTGGTAACATAATATCAACAATAAAGAAATCCACCTCTTTTTCTTCAATCATTTTAACCGCCTCATCTGCATCAGAAGCCAATACTACATCATAACCTTCTTTTGTTAGGTTAAAATTAAGCATTTCGGAAATAGCTGGATCATCTTCAATGATCATAATAACTTTTTTACCCATTTTTGTTCCTCCTTTCAAAATATACATTAAATTATTTTTGATGATTTCTCATTTGTTCTTCTCTTTAGAGCTATTCTATTTACTATAACCTTTTTAAATTCTGCTTCGGCAATCTTTTCCATTTCATCGTATACCTCGGCGAAAAATTTGATCTTATTTTCTTTTACATAAATTACTTTTATTTTCATAAAAACTTTAAATCCATACGGAGTTGGTGCTATATGATTTATCCTTGCCGAAGATACTACAGCCACATGATTTGGTATGTATGGTTCTAATAATTCAGTTGATGCTCTAAACAATTCCTCAAGTAACGCTGTAGTAGATAATAAATTAAAATTTTTATAATCTTCTTTTTCCGACCATAAAAAGCCTTCATCATTAACATTAAAAGAATAGTTGAATTCTTTTCCTTCAAGTTCTTTAACTTTCCCCCAGCTCACCTCCATCATTATCCGCCTCCTTAATTGAGGTATCTTCATTTTTTCCTAATAATTCATTTAGTTCGTCACCACTTAAAGTTTCTTTTTCAAGTAGTACTTTTGCTATTGAATGTAATTTATCAATATTTTCTTCTAATATTCCTTTGGCTTTTTCATATGATTCAATTATAATTCTCTTTATTTCATTATCAATTTCATTTGCGGTTTCTTCACTATAATTTTTCATTTTAGCTAATTCTTTACCAAGAAATACTTCTTCCTCTTCTGCACCCCATGCAACTGGTCCTAATCTTTCACTCATACCAAATTTTAGTATCATAATTTTTGCATATTCTGTAGCTTTTTGTAAATCATTTGCCGCTCCACTTGTTATTTGATTAAATACCAACTCTTCAGCTGCTCTTCCGCCTAAAATTCCAGTTATTCTATCAAGAATTTCATCTTTTGTCATAAGATATTTATCTTCCAGTGGCAATTGAAGTGTAAATCCCAAAGCTTGATGTCCTCTTGGAACTATTGTAACTTTATGTACTGGGTCTGCATTTGGTAATAAAGCTCCTACAATAGCATGTCCCAATTCATGATAAGCAATAATTTTTCTTGTTTTATCAGAAATAACCCTGCTTTTTCTTGCTGGTCCAGCAATTACTCTGTCTATAGCTTCTTCTAACTCATTCATATCTATAATAGTTTTTCCTTTTCTTGCAGTGAGCAAAGCTGCTTCATTTATTAAATTTTCAAGGTCTGCCCCTGAAAAACCTGGAGTCCTTCTTGCTAATACTTCAATATCAATATTTGGAGATATAGGTTTCCCACGCATATGTATTTTTAAGATTTGTTCTCGACCTTTCACATCAGGCATATCCAGAATAACTTTCTTGTCAAATCTACCAGGCCTGAGCAATGCTTTATCTAAAATATCCGGTCTATTTGTTGCTGCCATTATAATTATTCCAACACGAGGATCAAAACCATCCATTTCAACAAGCAGCTGGTTTAAGGTTTGTTCTCTTTCGTCATGTCCTCCACCTAAACCTGCACCTCTTTGCCTTCCAACTGCATCAATTTCATCTATAAATATGATGGCAGGTGCATTTGCTTTAGCCTGTGCAAATAAATCCCTTACCCTTGCAGCACCAACACCTACAAATAATTCTACAAAATCAGAACCACTAATATAGAAAAACGGAACCTTTGCTTCACCAGCAACTGCTCTTGCAATTAAGGTTTTACCTGTTCCCGGAGGACCAACCAATAATATTCCTTTTGGCATTCTTGCACCCATTTTATTAAAAACCTGTGGATTTTTTAAAAACTTTACTATATCCTGTAATTCATCTTTTACTTCATCTACACCTGCTACATCACTAAATGTAATTCTTTCTTTTTCTGGATCATATTTTCTTGCGGGACTTTTTGTGAAATTCATTCCTTGCGGTCCTCGACCGGTTAACGGCCTCAACATTATCATCCATAAAAAAATCAATATAATAAATGGAATCACATAACTTAAAATTCCATATAGCCATCCAGACGTAACATCCTGTTTGAAATCTACTTCTATATTTTTTTCTATTAACTTATTAACAAGGTCTGAATCCCTTAATACAACAGGTGCAAACAATTCATATGTTTGTCCATCAATAGTTTTTATGTTTATATTACCTGTATCTTTTACTAAAACTTTTGATACTCTACCTCTTTCTATTAAATCGATAAACTGCGTATAACTAATAGTCAAACTTGTTGTATCTACTGTCATTCCTCTAATTATAAAAAATATAATAGAGCCTATCACAAAATATACGGCAATAATTCCTATTAGTCTCTTTTTGTTATTAGAATCATTATTTTTATTTTCCGCCAAGAGCGACTACCTCCTTTGATATATAAAGCATATTTCTTATTTTTTCTATAGTTAAATTGTTAATTTTCCTTTTGCCTCTAGATTTCATAGATAAAATTTTATTTACTTCTTCTTTTGATGGTGGAAAAACTCCTAATTCTAAAAATACCATTCTTAAAATTTCTTTGTCAAAAAAATCTTTTTTTAAACTCATTTTATAAATATTCTTATTATCAATGTTCTTTTCAACAGCAACCCGCTCTGTATAAACCTTATCTAGATAATCTCGGTACTCCCAGGTTATTTCAGCAAATCTGAAAATTGCATCTTCATATTTTTCATTTATTTTTTGAAATTCCGGTAGTATGTTATGTCGAATCTTATTTCTTGAATATTTTGTATCAAAATTCGATTCATCTATAATATATTTAACATTGTTAATTGTAACATATTTTTCCAGATTTTCAAAATTTAAACTTAATATCGGTCTTGTAACATTTTTGTATACTGGCAATACACCTCCTATACCAAAAATACCTGTACCTTTAATCAATCTATACACTATAGTTTCTGACAAATCCTTTGAATAATGAGCAATAGCTATTTTGTTATACATTTTTGACTCTAATATTTCATTGAAAAATTCATATCTCAATTTCCTTGCTGCCTCTTCAATTCCAATTTTATTATCTTTCGCATAGTTTCCTACATCCATTTTTTTAGAATAAAATGGCAGACTTCTTTTTCTACATTCTCTTTTTACAAATAATTCTTCGTCATCAGCATTTTTTCTCAAAGAATGATTAAAGTGGGCAACTCCGAGAGAAATATTTAAATTATCCTTTAATTTAAATAATATGTCCATCATCACCATTGAATCCCTACCGCCAGATACACCGAGTAAAACTCTATCTCCACTTTCATACATATTATATTTCTTTATAAACTTTAACACTTCATATTCTATTTTCATTTTTTACATCTCCTATTCTCTTCTAAGTAATTATAACATATTTTTTTTAATTTATAATACGATGTCCAAAAAGTAAAGTCGCTCAAACCTTGATTGTTAATCCTCAAAAATACTCTTATATAATAATATAAAAAAACAGAGCTCTAAAGAGCTCAAATGTGCACTAATATTTTTCATTTTTTCTAATATTTCTGGAGCCGGTGAAGGGACTCGAACCCCCAACCTACTCATTACGAATGAGCCGCTCTACCGTTGAGCTACACCGGCAATTAATACCAGAGAATATTATATATTTTAATTTTAAAATTGTCAAGGGGTTTTTTTTAAAATATTATGATATAATTTAATATACTATACTCAAAATAAAGAAATATATATTATGAATTTTAAAGCAAAATAGCAAATCAAAAAGATTTTTATAGAGGAGGAATTTTTTATGCCATTTGAAAAATATAAGATTTTTGATTCTACAAATTTATCAAAAGGTTTATTAAACATTTTTTCTTTTGATTATATGGAAAATAAAGACAATGCAGAAATTATAATATCAAATAAAAAAGAAAAAATTGAAAAACCTTATATTTTATTGGATAATGAACAATTAAGTTTAATTGAAAATGGTAAAATCATTTCAATATTCGATTTTTCAATTGAAAATTTTCAAATTTTATTATTAAAATTACTATCAAAGATTTTTAAAGAAGAACCGTTTAATCTTTTGTATCTATTAGAAGAAAAAAGGAGAGAAATCGGTGAATTTATTAAAAATTTAATAGTTCTATTTGAAGTTGAAGATAAGAAAAGTAGTATGAGTCATACTCAAAGAGTTGCATTTTATTCTAAAAAATTTGCTGAATATTTGGGTAAAACAAAAGAAGATATCAATCTTATTTATGATTTAGCCATGCTTCATGATGTTGGAAGAATAGGAATAGAACAATTAATGCTTTTTTCAAAAACACGTGTGTTTGATCTTGAAGAATGGGATCTCGAGCATACTGTTGCTGGTTCTGTATTTCTGGCAAATAGAAGAGAATTATGGTATGCCATGGATGTTGTTAGATCACATCACGAACACTGGGATGGAACAGGTTATCCTGATCATTTAAAAGGAGAAGAAATTCCATATTTTGCAAGATTTATAGGCGTTATTGACTGGTTTGATTGGGCTACACATACCGCTACTTCCGAACATTTTGGTATATTATCACCAGATGAAGCTATTGATTATATAATTTTTAATTTAGGAAAAAAATTTGATCCCATTCTTGGAAAGGATTTTGCTAACTTCTTAAAGGACTTTTTATCAAAAGAAAAATTTATATAATCGACTATATATAAAAGACCGCATAGCGGTCTTTTATATATTATATGTAGTATTTTATAGTGTTAAAATCACTGTCTTTTTCAGTTGCTATAATTTCTCCATATAATGGGCCTGCTGATATTTTATTAATTTTTATTTTAACAAATTTTCCAATCATATTTTCATCACTTTTAAATATCACCACTTTATTATTTATTGTCCTTCCCAGGTATGCTCCTGATTTTATTTTATTTTCCTGAATCACCATTACTGTTTTATTTAAATATTTCTCATTTTCTTCATGATTTATTTGTTTCTGTATATTCATAAGGTATTGAAATCTCTTATTTTTAATTCTTTTAGGTATATCATCTTTGTAATATTTTGCTGATATTGTACCTTCACGCGGTGAATATTCTGCAATATTCAATCTTTCATATCTAACTTTTTTTATCAAATCCACTGTTTCCATAAAATCGGATTCTGTTTCACCGGGAAATCCTACAATAATATCTCCTGATATTGTTACATTTGGAACTCTACTTTTTATATCTTTTATTAATTCCAGATAAAATTCTTTTGTATATCTTCTATTCATCTTTTTTAGAATATTATCACTACCAGCTTGAACGGGTAAATGAAAATTTTTAGCTGCTTTTTCATTATTTGCTACCTCATTTATTAATCTATCTGTTATATCTGTAGGGTATGACGTTAGAAACCATATTCTTTTTATCGAATCAAATTTTGAAGCCTCTTTAATTAATATATCTAACTTCGGTTTTCCGTCTCCAAAATCTTTACCATAAGAATCAACATTTTGTCCTAAAAATGTAATTTCTCTATAATTTTTATCATTATAATATTCTACTTCTTTTATAATATCTTCTATAGGTCTGCTCTTTTCAAGATGCCTTGTATATGGAACTATACAGTATGTACAGTATTTATTGCACCCATATATAATATTTATCCAACCATGATGCTTACTATATGGATGTTTTGGCAAATCTGCTGTTATCTCTTCAAATTTATCACTAAAATCTGCAAATCTTTTTCCATTTTTTGCATTTAAATATAATTCCTTTATTTCCATATAATTTCTTGTTCCAAAAACAAAATCCACACCATGGAATCTTTTTAAAATTTCTGACCTCTCTTTTTCTGCAACACATCCACCTACACCAATAATAATATTTTTATTTTTTCTCTTTAATTTTTCATAGTGACCAATAGCTCCATAAAGCTTATGTTCGGCCTTTTCTCTAACAGCACAACTATTTAATATTATAAAATCTGCTTCTTGTGGATTTTCTGTCCATTCGAAGCCTTCTTTTTCTAAAATACCTGTCATAATTTCTGATTCATTCACATTCATCTGACATCCGAATGTTTTTATGTAAAATTTCACTTTTACACCTCCAAATAAACTTATGTTTTATTTTTTAAACTATTAATAAATCCCGGATTACTCCGGGATTTATTAATAATGAATTATTATTCTTCTTCTTCAACTACTTCACCATATTTTTCTTCAGCTTCTACTTTAGCTTTTGTTACTTCTTCAACTGCATCTATTACTTCTTCCTCTTCTATTTCTGGTGTTTCGTCATTTCCCATTAGACCTTCTCTACCTTCTATATAAGCATCTGCGATTTTAGATGTTATTAATTTTATAGCTCTAATTGCATCATCGTTACCCGGTATTACAATATCGATTGGATCAGGATCACAGTTTGTATCCACCAAAGCTATAACGGGAAGCCCTAACATATTTGCTTCTGCAACAGCTATTTGTTCTTTTCTTGGATCAATTAAGAATAATAAATCAGGAATTTTTTTCATTCCTCTTAAACCACCAAGGTTTTTATCAAGTTTTTCATATACTTTCTTGATTTTACTCTGCTCTTTTTTAGGTAGATTTTCAAATTCTTCTGAGTTTACAAATTCATCTAATTCCTCTAACTTTTTAATTCTCTTTTTTATTGTTGGGAAATTTGTTAATAATCCACCCAACCATCTGTTATTTACATAATAAGCTCCAGCTCTTTTTGCTTCTTCAGCAATAATTTGTTGAGCCTGTTTTTTTGTTCCAACAAATAAAATTACTTTCCCTTCTGCTGATTGTTCTCTGACAAATTCATATGCTTCTTCTACAGCTTTTAATGATTTTTGTAAATCAATAATGTAAATACCCTTTCTTTCTGTAAAAATATACGGTTTCATCTTTGGATTCCATCTTCTTGTTCTGTGTCCAAAATGTACTCCTGCTTCTAACAATTGTTTCATACTAATAACCGACATGCCAACACCTCCATATTTTGGTTTTTACCTCCACCGCATTACGTTTCCGACCCTAACGGGCACCGAGGAAACTACATAACGGTGTGTGAGGTCAATTGATTTTTATTCTTTCTACTTCGCTCCATAAATTTTCTAAATCATAAAACTCTCTTGCGTTTTCCGTAAAAATATGAACAATTATGCTTCCACCATCAACTATAAGCCATTCATAACCTTTATCTTTATCATAATACAATAATTCATGTTTTCTCTCTTTAAATTTCTCTACTACAGCATCTCTTAACGCGTTTAAATGTGTTTCAGAATTTCCTGTCACTATAACAAAATAATCAACAAGCAAAGGAGAATTTTTCATATTTAAAACTTTTATATTTATTCCATCTTTTTCATCTAATATTTTAACTATTTCTTTAGTAATTTCAAATATTTCCTCCTCTGATTTTATATCCACTAATTTTCACCTCCATTACTCTACTGTAACACTTTTCGCCAAATTTCTGGGTTTATCAGGATCTAACTTTCTTAATACCGCAACATTATAAGCAAATAATTGGATAACAGGAGCCATAACCAGAGGATATAATGCTTCATGTGTTTTTGGGACCAATATATATTCATCTGTTAAATGCTTAATCTCATCGTTTCCTTCTGTACTAATAGCTATTATATTGGCATTCCTTGCTTTTGATTCCATTAAATTTGATTTCATCTTTTCATAAAGTGAATCCTTTGGAATTATTGCAAATACTGGGAACTGTTCATCTAACAATGCTATAGGACCATGCTTTAATTCTCCTGCCTGATAGCCAGCAGCATGTATATAGCTTATTTCTTTCAATTTCAAAGCTCCCTCTAAAGCTGTAGGATATCCAAATCCTCTACCAATATACATCATATGCTGATAATTCGAATATTCTCTGGCTAATTCCTTTATTTTCTCATTTAATTTTAATACCTTTTTATATATTTCTGGCATCTCTTCTATGCCTTTTAATATTGATTCTATTTCATTATTCAATCCCTCAGTTAATTCTATTATTTTAGCTCCCAAAGCGTACAATATAGCTATTTGTGCTGTGTATGTTTTAGTAGCTGCTACTCCAATTTCAGGACCTGTATTCATATATATAGCACCATGAGATTCTCTTGGTATTGTCGATCCAAAAACATTACTTATTGTTATTACTTTTGCTCCTTTTTCTTTAGCTATTCTTATACCTTCCAATGTATCTATTGTTTCACCTGACTGAGATATTGCCAATACCAACGTGTTTTGATCTACATGAGGATTCATATATCTGAATTCAGAAGCTACTTCTATATCTACACTTATTCTGGAATATTTATTCATAAAATATTTAAATGCCATCCCCGCATGATAACTTGTACCACATGCAACTATAAATATTTTCTGTAAATCTTTTTTTATAAATTCCTTAAGATTATTTATCTCTGAGATTATAGGTTTTCCATTCTTTATTCTTCCAGTTATCGCTGATTTTAATGCTTCTGGCTGCTCATTCATTTCTTTTAGCATAAAATGCTCGTATCCACTTTTTTCTGCTGCCTGCTCATCCCAATCTATATGTGTTGGACTCTTTTCTATTTTTTCGCCATCTATATTATAAAATTCAATTTTTCCAGCTTCCAATAAAGCTATTTCATTATCATTCATAAAATATACATCTTTAGTATATTTTATCAATGGAGTTATATCAGAGGCTAATAATGCATAATCTTCATTATATGCTACAACGAGAGGACTTCCCTTTCTTACAGATACAATTTTTTTCTCATCTGTATGAATTACTCCTATCGCATAAGCACCATCTAATCTTTTTATAGCTGATAATACCGATTTAAACAAGTCTCCATTATAATACTCCTCTATTAGATGAGCAATCACTTCTGTATCTGTTTCGGATTTAAACCTATGCCCTTTTTCTATTAATTCTTTTCTTAATTCCTGAAAATTTTCAATTATCCCGTTATGAACCAATGCTATTTTTCCAGTACAATCGGTATGAGGGTGTGCATTCAAATCTGTAACTCCACCATGTGTCGCCCAACGTGTATGAGCTATACCAATGTGAATATTCGCATTTATTCTATCATTGAGTTCATCCTTTAAATTCGAAATTTTTCCTGTTGCTTTTATTAATTCTATATGTTCATTTTTTGAGAAAGCAATCCCCGCTGAATCATACCCCCTATATTCTAATTTTTGCAATCCAGAAATAATATCCTTTACCTTAACATCCTTTTTCCCAACCAATCCCACAATTCCACACATTGTTTTTACCTCCTATAATATATCTTTAATCTTATCTATTATTTTATCTTTAACAGCTTTATTTGCTACAGAAAGCGCATTAGCAATAGCCTCAGAATCTGAAGAGCCATGAGCTTTAACTAAAATACCGTTTATTCCCAAAAAAAATGTTCCCCCATATTGTCTATAATCAAGGCTTTTTTTTAATCCTTTTAAAGAACTTTTCATTAACATTGCTCCTATTTTGGTGAATATTCCTCCATTTGAAACCTCTCTTTTCAATTCCGATAGGATATAATAAGCAGTTCCTTCAATTGTTTTTAATATATTATTGCCTGTAAACCCATCCGTTACTATAACATCCACATTTTCATCAAATATATTTCTTCCTTCAATAAATCCTACATAATTTATCTTATCATCTTTTTTCAAAAACTCTGCAGCATCTTTTACTATTTTTGTCCCCTTGGTTTCTTCAGTACCTATATTCAATATATGAACTTTAGGATTTTTCTTACCCAAAAATTTAGCAAAAGCTATTCCCTCTTTTGCAAGAGATATGTAATGTGCCGGTTTAAGCTCTGCATTAGCTCCGCCATCCACAAGAACTCTCGGACCATTTTTACCAGGCAATGGTATAACCAGAGCAGGTCTATCAATTCCTTCAATACGACCTGTGACAAACGTCCCCGCTGCAAGCAATGCACCGGTATTTCCTGCACTTACAAAAGCATCCAATTGCCCTTTTTTCATCATTTCATTTCCTATATAAATAGAACTGTTTTTTAATTTTAATACCTCTGTGGGTTTTGTATGATTATCGACTGAATTTTCAGCTTTTATAAATTTTATTTTATTATGCAAATTTTCTGGAATCTTATTTCTAAGATTTTCTTCTCCCCCAATTAAATGCACTTCATCTATTAAATTATTTTTTAAAGCAAAAATCGCGCCCTCTAAATTAGACATGGGCGCGTTATCTCCACCAAATAAATCTAAGCCTATCCTGGCCTTTTCTGGCATTCTTATTCTCCTATTTCCAATATCTGTTTTCCATTATAATATCCACAGTTTAAACATACTCTATGGGGGAGTTTTGGTTCACCACAATTTGGACATTTTGAAACATTTACTTTAATTGCTCTGTATAAGTTTGCTGCTCTTCTTCTATGTGTTCTTGCTCTTGAAGTTTTTTGCTTTGGTACAGCCATTTATAATCCCTCCTAAAAGTTATTATTTTTCTTCTTTAAATAAGTCCAATAATTTTTCAAATCTTGGATCTATATATTCTTCGTCATGTTTATGATCTGGATTTTCATTTAAGTCTACTCCACAAACAGAACATAATCCTTTACAATCAACCTTACATAATGGTTTTTCTGGAATCTCCATTAATATTGACTCGATAATTCTATCTGTTATATCTATTTTTTCTTCAGAGAAAAAAATGATATTATCCAGCGTTTCCAGCCTTTCACTTTTTATATATAAACTCTCCATAGATTTAGAAATATAAAAAGCTTCTATTTCACCTTTAATTTGTTGCTCAAATTCTTTTAAACATCTGGAACATTGTAATTTGACTTTTGTCATTGCGCTACCTTTTAATAAGAAACCTTCTGAATTCTTTTCAATATTAAAATTCACATTTATTGGTGAAGTTATATCAACTATTCCTTCGGGTGTATCAATTTTTTTCCAATTTAATTCAAAAATAAAATTTTCTTTTTCTTCTATTTTATCAAGATCATATATTAATTTTTGATCTCTTAAATTATCATTCAACATAAAAAACACCTCGCGCTTTATTTTACGACAATATCTTTTAATATATAACAAGAGTATGTTAATTTTCTGTTATTTTTTCAAAAAAGATTTCATTCATCCGATAACTTCTTTAATGCTTCTTTAAAATCATGTGGAATAGGCGCTATAAATTCCATCCATTTATCTGTTCTTGGATGAAATATTCCCAGTTTCAATGCATGAAGCATTTGTCTATTTATGCCATATTTTAAATCTACACTTCCATATACTTCATCACCAAGCAATGGATGTCCAATATGTTTAAAATGTACCCTAATTTGATGTGTCCTTCCGGTTTTCAAATTTATCCAGGCAAGCGATGCATCTTTGAATTCCTTTATTACCTTATATATTGTAATAGATTCTTTTCCTCCTGGAACAACAGCCATTTTTATACGAATTTGTGGATGTCTTGCAATTGGGGCATTTATTTCTCCATATTTTTGTTTTAGAATCCCTTTTACCAAAGCTATGTATGTTTTTTTGGTTTTTCTATCTTTAAATTGAGAACTTAAAGATTGCTGAGCCAGGTCATTCTTGGCTACAATTATTACTCCAGATGTATTTTTATCCAATCTATGTACGATTCCTGGGCGAACTTCTCCACCAATTCCCTTCAAATCTTTACAATGATATAGTAATGCATTTACCAATGTTCCGCTTACTTTATTAAAAACAGGATGAACTATCATATCTGGAGGTTTATTAATAACTATAATATCTTTATCTTCATATATTACATTTAGCGGTATTTTTTCTGGTATTACTTCTATTATAGGAGGTTTATCCGGCACTTCAATTGATACAATCTCTCCAGATTTTATTTTATAAGCAGGCTTTTTTAATTCACCATTTACTATTATTTGCCCTTGTTTTATCGCTTTTTGAACATAATTTCTCGATATCCAGTCTGGAACCTTTTCAACTACAAATTTATCCAATCTCCAGCCATTTTCTCTATTCGTTACTAAAAAGTTTTCTTCCACGAATTCTTACTCCTTCGCCAATAATATATAGCTAATAAAATTCCTCCGATTGTTACAAAAGAATCTGCAACATTAAAAACAGAAAAATATTTAACACTAAACATATCTACAACATATCCAATTCTAACTCTATCATAAATATTTCCCAATGCTCCTCCTATGATAAAAGTAATTGAAATATCAAATAGCATAGATTTATTTTTCTCCAGATGTTTTTTTCTATAAATATAAATGAAAGTCACGACAAAAGTTGCTAATATTCCATGTAAAAAAGCATAACCCCGAAATATTCCAAAAGCTATACCCGTATTGGTTACATAAGATAAAGTTAAAAAATCTCCTATAATATGAATTGTCTTTCCTTTTAAAAAATCCTGTGCTAATCTTTTAGAAATCTGGTCTATTATCAATATAATTGGAATTAACCAGTCCAAATCAATCACTCACTTTTTGATAGAAAAATGGCTCTATTACTTCCAAACCTAAGGATTTATAATTAAATATTCTTTCTGTGGAACCAACAAATAATACTCCACCTTTTCTTAAAGAATTAGCAAAATTTTTATATAATTTATTTTTTGCATCCATATCAAAATAAATAACCACATTCCTGCAGGAAATAATATCCATATCTTTCTCAAAATTATCCATTAAAAGATTATGCTGTTTAAATATTACTCTATTTTTTATTAAAGGTAAAACTTCGTATGTATTATTATCCAGTTTTTTAAAATACTTTTTTCTTATATCTTCAGGGATATTTACCATGGATCTATCTGAATATATACCTCTTTTTGCCTTTTGAATAACAAATTTATCAAGATCTGTAGCTAAAACTTTTATATTTTTAGGAGCTTTTAATTCTTCAAGTATTATTGCATGTGTATATGGTTCTTCACCCGTTGAACAACCTGCACTCCATATTTTAGTTTTTGTTCCTCTTTCTTTCAATATCTTTGGAAGAATATTTTTTTTCAGATAATTCCATTTTTCTGGATTTCTAAAAAATTCTGTAACGTTAATCGTTAATTTATCAAGAAATTCATCCCATAATTTTGGATTGTTTTTCAAATCTTCAAAATACTTTTTATAACTATTATATGTATATTTTCTCATTAACATATCTATTCTTCTTCTTACTCTATGTTGCTTATAACCTCTCAAATCAAGCTGAAAGTGACTTGCAATATTGTCCAATAACCACACATACTCCTTATCATCATATGGTGATGAGTACAAACTTTTCTCGTTCATTAAAATTCCTCCTAAAATTTTAGATTAAATTTTATCCCTATTGTTTTGTTCGAATTTATTATAACATATATATTATCCCTTATTATTGGTATATTAAATTCAAAATAATTTTCTCTTTTTCTAAAAATATTACTTCTAACTATATTTTTATTACTTTTAAATTCAAAATAAATATTTATATTTTTATCTAATATTACAAAATACACTTTTTTCTTTGATATTGTTATTATACTATTAAATATAGACAGGAATGTGCCATAATCATATTCTTTATTTAACGTATCAACAAAAAAACCTATTTTTATCTTATCCCCATAATAATAACCCATCGCTGTTTGGGAAAAATCATATATATTTATCCAGTAAAAATATTTATTCGATTCCTTTTTTAAAGTTATTCCAGCCATACCATTTGAAACTACATAAGATACAGGAAAATCAAAATATGCTTTTTCAAAAGATATTATAAACGAATCATTTGACCATGTGAAATAATATGGATCATAAAAAAAATTATTTTTATATTTATAATTTATACTAAATCCCGGTTGATAAAATCTTAAATAATTTAATATTTCTTCTAAACTAGAAACATTTATAGAATTAGTACTCAATGGAGTTAAATTTACAAAAAACGAAATATTTGCAACATATAAATTCGTTGCCTCAAAATCAAAATTATAATCTATTTTTATATCTCCATTATTCATATAAGATATATATATATTATTTGAAAAAATAATAGTACTTAAAAATATCCATAATATTAATAAGTTTTTTTTCATCAACTCACCTTTAAAAACAAGGGGCATATATAGCCCCTATTAATTAAATATTTTGTGCTAATCTTTCCATTTCTGCATCATCAATTTCAAAATTCGCAAATACTTCTTGAATATCATCACTGTCTTCCAATGCATCGAGTAATTTTAATAATTTTTCCGCATCTGATCCTGCAACTTTAACTGTTGTTTTTGGAATATATGTCAAATTCGATTTCACAGAATATCCCATATCTTTTAAAGCATCTCTAACCTGAACCATATCATCTGGAGAAGCTATAACCTGAATATTTTCATCTTCTATAACGTCTTCTGCACCAGCATCCAATGCTGCCATCATAAATTCATCCAGATCTGCCACTTCTTCTTTAGGAACTACAATCATAGCTTTTCTTTCAAAATTCCAGGCAACAGCACCACTTTCAGCTAAACTCCCACCATGTTTCGAAAGAATATGTCTTACCTCCTGAGCTGCTCTATTTTTATTATCTGTTAATGCTCTCATTATAATAGCAACACCTGCTGGTCCATAACCTTCATACATTATTTCAACATATGAATCAGCATCTGTACCTCCTGCACCTTTTTTTATAGCAGCTTCAATTTTATCTTTTGGCATATTAGCTTCCTTTGCCTTTTCTATAGCTGTTCTTAATCTTGGATTTGATTCTGGATCTGCACCACCTTCTTTAGCAGCAACCGTTAATTCTCTGATTAACTTTGTAAATATTTTTGACCTTTTGGCATCTTGAGCTGCTTTCCTATGTTTTATATTTGCCCACTTGTTATGACCTGACATAATAAAATACCTCCTTTAAAAATCATTTTTTAAAATCATTTTGATTTTATTATCATCAATGTTGTATCATCATGTTGAGACGCTTTTCCTACAAATTTATCTAATTCCTTTATTATTATATCAATAATTTCTTTTGAATTTTTATCTTTATTTTTTTCAAATATATCAATTAATCTTTCAAGTTCAAATTCTTCGCTTCTTTCATTTCTTGCCTCTGTTATTCCATCTGTATATAATGCTACATATACTTTTTTATTATATGTTAAATTTTGACTTTCAAAGACAAATCCTCCCATAATACCTATTGGCATATATTCTGCATCAAAAGTCAATAATTTTTCATCTTTCAGTATTAGTGTGGGGTTATGACCACAATTTATCATTTCTATCTTTTTATTTTTATAATCCAGCATCATAAAAACTGCTGTTACAAATCTATCTTGAGGAATCTCTCTGGATATATAATTATTTAAATTAGAGACTATAGTTGCTAAATCCTTTTCTTTTTCCAATTCATGCCTTAAAATAGACCTAAATGATGTCATAATCAACGCTGCAGGAACACTTTTTCCTGAAACATCTGCCAATACAATAAATACTTTTTCTCCTAAATCTACTACATCATAATAGTCTCCACCTATATCATAAGCAGGTCTATAAAACGCTTCAATATCAATTTCTTGAAATTCAGGGATTTTTTTTGGCAATAGCGACTTTTGTATCTCAGATGCTATTCTCAGTTGTTCTCCTAATTTTTCTTGTTCTATTTTTTTATTTAGAAAATCTAAAGTATCATAACTAAATGCTATTTGCTCTGCAATAGATTCCATAATTTTTCTATTTCCAGCGGTAAATATACCATTTTCAGAGCCATAAAAAAGAAAAAAACCCCATACTTTTATCCTCGATTCTATTGGTATAAACATTATCGGTATCTCTTTGTGGGTTATTGGATGTTTTTCGAATATCATAGGCTTAATTTTTTTCTCCGCATTCAGATAATCAATAAGCTCTACGGTTTTTTCAAAATCGAGCAAATTAAAGTCGGCATGCAAAATACTAAAATCTTTTCCTGGAGGATAATCAGAAAATTCTCCAACTATAATGTCGTCAAAAGAAATTATGTCTTTTATTCTATCCAATATTTTTTCCATTGATTTTTTAGGATCAAGCGTTTCATGAAGTATTTTTCCTATATCTAATACTGCTGTTAACTCTTCATATAATTTTGATAATTCTTCAACCTGAGCCTCTAATTGTAAAGAAAATTCCTCAAGCTGTATTCTATAATTTTCACTTTCTTCAAACAATTGCTCAATTAAAAACTTCACCCGCTTGCTAATCTCTTCCAGGGTTTTAGGTTCATCAGAATAATAATTTACTCTGTCATTTAACTCATGATAAATTTCCAATCCATACTGTGTGGCTTTATCCATTTCCAGCCACCACCTGTTTTATAATATCAACAATATTTTTAGGACTAAAAGGTTTCGTAGCCACTTTAAAAGCACCTAAAGTCAGCGCAAGTTTTTCATCTTCTTCTCCACCTTTAGCTGTTAAAACCAATATTGGTAATTTTATTCCTTCTTCCTTCAATTTTTTTAATACTGTAAACCCATCCATTTTTGGCATCATAATATCGAGACACACTGCATCAGGTATCAATTCTTTTATTTTTTGTAGCCCTTCTTCTCCATCTCTGGCTTCATGAACCTCAAATCCTTCTTTTTTAAAATTAAAAGATAATATTTTCCTCAATACATCAGAATCATCTACAATTAAGATTTTCTTTCCCAATTTAATCCCCCCAAACAGCATCATAAACTATTGGATAAAATATAAAACCTTCTTTAACTTCACTAAAAACTTTCCATATGTTGTATATCTTATTATACTTCTGTTTATATTTTAACACATAAATTCCTTTTTTATTTCTATCAATATCAAGGTTCATAAACTTATTTCTAATATTTTCATCATTCAGTAATACAAAATTGAATTTTTTAAATAAATTTTCGGAAATATATATTTTAAACAAATAATATTCTATTTTCAATTTATAATTATCCTTTACTTCTTTATACTCTATTAATTTAAACCCTTCGGATACATAATTGTTAAAGTTTAAAAAGTTATATGTTTTTTTTGTGTTTAATACAACAAATAATGTTTTATTAATATATCCCAATGGCACAGCTTGAGATATGCTTAATTTGGGCTTAGAATGGTATCCTTTTGTATATTCTAAATCCATTTTCGCACGTCTAAACATTCTTTCTATCTCTTCTAACGTATCGTTATGAGAAATATATGCTGATTTCCCGAATTTTTTAAACCTTAAAAGGTATTTCATATACTCACTCCAATTATATGATATAATATTTTTGAGTTAATATTATTAAGCAAAAATTATTATATACTATTTTTATTAAAATCATTTTAAATGGGGGAATTTGCATTGAAATATTTTTTATCCGGTATTTTTACTGTTTTAATCATAGCAATCGTACTATTTATCTATACTTTTAATATTTTTGCAAATAAATCTATTTTTTCTATTAATAATAATTATAATACATATGTATTTTCAAATGGAAATGAGATATTACCTCCAAAATTTATATATACAAAATTATCAGAAACCCCAATAAATCTACTTTTTATTTTGTTATGGTCAGAAGATAGGGATTTTTTTGGACATCCTGGATTCAACTTAAAGGGAACACTTAGATCTATAATAACAAATATAAAAAGTGGTACAACTTATGGTGGAAGCACAATTACACAGCAGGTTGTAAAAAATGTTTATTTATCTCAGAAAAAACGAATTTCAAGAAAAATCTTAGAAATTTTTTTATCATTCTGGGTTGAACATTATTATACAAAAAATGACATTTTAGAGGCATATATAAATATAGCTTATCTTGGTAATGATATAAATGGATTCGGAGCTGCTGCAAAAAGATATTTTGGAAAAGACTTAAAAGATTTAAATTTAGCTGAAATATCAATTTTAGTTGGTATTATAAATGCTCCAGAATATTATAATCCATATAAATATCCATCCAGAGCTAAAGAACAGGGATTAATCATATTAAACTCATTAAAAAATAACAAATTATTATCCGACGATGAATACAAAATTTATACACAACAATTAAGCAATATTATATTTAAAAAGGTGTTTTTTGACAAAAATAATCTTCAATTATTACTCGCAATAAAAAGTGAAGAATCAAAAATAAAATTGCATGGTGGTGGTTATATTGTAAAATCCACTATAAATAGAGATTTATTTGAAACAATTAAAAATTCATGGCAGTCTTCACAAAGCGCAATTATACTTGATAATAAAACAGGAAAAGTTTTAAGCTTTTTTGGTTCTCAATATGACACTTTTTATTCAAACAGGCAGATTGGTTCAACGATTAAACCATTCTATTATCTATTAGCTTTAAATAAAGGATATAATATCAATGACCCTTTAACTGACGAGCCATTGAAAATTGGAAACTGGAGTCCAAAAAATTTTGATAAAAAATTTAGAGGTGAAGTTACACTTGAAAAGGCTTTAATTGATTCAATAAATATACCTTCAATTAATCTTTTTCGAAATTTAGAAAATACTACTCAAAAATCAATATTTGTCGTAACAGATTTTCTAAAAAAGATAGGTATAAATGGTTTTTATCCTGATGATATAACCCTGTCCCTCGGAACATTGGAAAGTAATGTATATAATATCGCAAGGGCATTTTCCATTTTTCCAAATTATGGAATAATACCAGATTTTTACATAATTGAAGAAATATATGATAAAAACGGAAATTTAATATATAAAAAAATACCTAAAATTGATAGAAAAATACAAAATATTAACAACAATTCATACAATATAATGAATAAACTATTAAAAAAAGTGGTTTTAGAAGGAACTGCTAAAACTTTATTTTCAGTAAAAAAAGAGTTTTATGGGAAAACAGGAACTGCTGAATCATCCGTATGGTTTACAGGATATGATGGGAAAATTACTATTTCTGTAAGAAAAGATGGAAAATTTTTATTGTCAACCACGCATGCAATTCCTTTAGCCAGAAAAATACTCAGTAATTACTACTCGTATAACTCTTTAGAAAAAGTTCCAATATTCAATTATTTTTTAATATCCTCTTCTAAAAATATTATTGATAATTTTATATCAGAATTTACTACTAAAGACTATTTATCTATCAGCAAAAAAAATTATATTAAATTCATACAAAATATTGAATTGTTATTTCCAGATGAATTTATAAAGGAATATGAAAACTTATCAGAAAATTTAAAAAATCTTTTTGAACTTGATACTTTAACTATTAAAAAATACATAAATTTAATGGATTTACAGGAACCATCTATTTATAATTATTTTTTTAAAGAAAAACTATTTTTAGACTATTATTTCCCTGATCTTTATAATAAAATAAAACTCTATTAAGAAGGTGTTTTTATGAAAGAATTTTTTAATCCCGGCGAAGTATTATTAAAAGAAAACGAAATATACAATTTTTGCTATTATATAATATCTGGAAAAGTACATACTTCTCTTAGAAATCATGAATTAAGTTCTGGAGAATTTATAGGAACCATGAGTTTTATAACGGGCAAACCTTTATTGGAAAGTTATATTGCTAATACAAAGGTTGAAGTATTAAAACTTGATAAAAATTCTATACAAAAAATACTTGAAGAAAAAGAATTTTCTTTATTTTTAGAACACATATCAAAATTGTACATAAATTTATTTTTTAAAAGTTTATACAATATAACTCCAAATATATATGAATTATTAATTTCAAAAGCACGAATATCCAATAGAAAAGACTTAATTGAAGATATGGAACTTGATGAGACGGATATATTATTAGCAGAATTGGATCAAATTTTAAATGTTGGTGAAATTTTCGAATCTGAACTTCCAGAAGATCCAGAAACTGCCACAGAAAATTTTAAATCAATGTTTAATAAAGATAACTTAGATTTAGCTGGAATTATTGTTTTCACAACAAATTACATAAGAAAAAATAGCGATAACCCCCAACTCTGTGAAGATTTAATTTATGGTTTTGAAAAATCAATTGAAATCGAGGATAGAGCTTTAGTTAAATATTTCTTATATTTATCCTGTATTTATTGTAATGATAAAAATCAGGTAAAGGATATTCTTGAAGAGTATTTAGAAATATTAAGGTTCTGGGGAATTCCAGCATGGGGGGAAATGTTGATTAGAGTTGAAAATTATGAAATTTTTTCCAATATGTTTGATAAAAAAAATGTTGGTGATAAAAATGAAATGTGAATTAATACAGAATCTTTCTAAAGATATTCGAGAAATCGCATATATTCAAAATGGTATAGTTATTTCAATTTTAAAATATGAAGATAAAGAAAAACTTGGACAGGTATTCTGTGATGGAGACTATTTTGGACTTGATTCTTTAGTATTTGGAATAAATATTATAGATTATTATAAGGTAGGAAAAACGCGTTTCAAAAAAGAATCATATCAGTTATTTACTGAACTTTTAAAAGATAAAGATTATTACGATAAATTTTTCTTAAATCTAAAAATAACGTTTTTAGAAATTGCTTCATTTATGCAAAAAAAAGAAGAAGAAATTTTATTGTTAAATTTAAGAAAAATATATAATAGAAGCAGCAAAATTAAAGGACTCCCAAAAGATTTTATATTTAATTATATAGATAAAGACAGGATATACAAATTAGTTGAGAAAAAACTAATTAAAGAAGATGATGAATTTTTTTATTATAATCCTGAGTAAATTGAACATATTTTAATATTATTGCCCTATAATATCTATAATAGAGAATAACCTGAAAAAAATGACATTGAAATTTTTTTCATTTTTGAGTTAAACTATTACTGAATGCAAAATATTGAATACAAAATAAGGATGGTGAAAAATTTTGAATATTATGAAAGCCATTATAAAAAAGGAACCAGGAAAAGGCTTTGTATTAGATGAAGTTGAAATTCCAAAAATCAAAAATCCAGATGATGTAAAAATTAAAGTTTTAAATGCATCTATTTGTGGAACAGATTTACATATATGGAAATGGGATGAATGGTCTCAGGAAAGGATTAAAACTCCTCAAATTGACGGACATGAATTTGTTGGTGAAGTTGTTGAAGTTGGTTCGATGGTTAAAGGCGTAAAACCTGGAGATATTGTTGCGGCAGAAACTCATATTCCATGCGGTGTTTGTAAACAATGTAAAACCGGAAATATGCATGTATGTAAAAATATGAAAATATTAGGTGTAGATAGAGATGGAGTTTTTGCTGAATATGTTGTTGTTCCAGAAATAGTATTATGGAAATTGGATCCTTCCATTCCAAAAGAATTCGCATCTGTCATGGAACCTTTAGGAAATGCCATACATACTGTAACTTCCGTGGACTTAAGAGGAAAATCTGTTTTAATAACAGGCGCTGGTCCCATTGGTGCCATTGCAATTCAAATTGCAAAGATTTCTGGCGCTGCAACTGTAATAGTTAGTGAAATTTCCGAATATAGAATTAATATGGCAAAAGAAATGGGTGCTGATTATATAATAAACCCTCTGGAAAAAGATTTAGTTAAAGAAGTTATGAATTTAACAAACAATGATGGCGTTGATGTATTACTGGAAATGTCGGGAAATCCAGATGCTTTGAATAAAGGAATTGAGTCCTTAACAAACGCAGGAGAAGTCGCTATTTTAGGTGTTTTCCCTACAAATCCTGTTCCGTTTGTTATGAATACTGCTGTATTCAAAGGAATTAAAATACACTGTATTACAGGAAGAAAAATGTTCGAAACATGGCAAATCGCTTCAGAATGGTTGAGAACAAAAAGAGTAGATCTTTCAAAATTAATCACTCATATTTTGCCAATGGAAGATTTTGAAAAAGGTTTTGAACTTATGAATTCTAAAAAAAGTGGAAAAATTATATTAAAAATTTCAGAATAAGGGGGAATTTTATGAATTTTTACGATCAATTAAATAATGAAATGAAAGAATTAAAAGAAAACGGTCTTTTTGTAACTATTAGAACTCTAAATAGTGCTCAAGGGTCATGGTTTGAGGTTGATGGCAAAAAAGTTTTAAACCTTTGTTCAAATAATTACCTCGGATTTGCAAACAACGATAGACTAAAAAAAGCTGCAATTAATGCTGTTGAAAAGTATGGCGTTGGTCCTGGTGCAGTAAGAACTATCGCAGGAACAATGGATATACATCATCAATTAGAAAAAGAGTTAGCAGAATTCAAAAAAACCGAAGCAACATTAGTTGTACAATCTGGTTTTAATGCCAATCAAGCTGTTATTCCAGCGATAACTACAGCTGAAGATGCAATTTTATCAGATGAATTGAACCATGCAAGTATTATAGATGGTGTTAGACTTTCAAAAGCAAAAAAATACGTATGGAAACATAAGGATGTTAAAGATCTTGAAGCAAAATTAAAAGAAGCTAAAGAAAATGGTGCAAGAAGGCTTTTAATTATAACTGATGGGGTTTTCAGCATGGATGGAGATTTAGCTCCATTACCAGAAATAGTTGAAGTTGCAGAAAAATATGAAGCAATTGTTATGGTAGATGATGCTCATGGTGAAGGTGTTCTTGGTGAAAACGGTAGAGGAATTGTTGATCACTTCCATTTACACTCTCGAGTCGATATAGAAGTTGGAACATTATCAAAAGCATTTGGTGTTGTTGGTGGATTTATTGCAGGAAAAAAAGTTTTAATAGATTATCTAAAACAGAAAGCACGACCATTTTTATTCAGCAGTTCTCTTTCTCCAGCTGAAGCTGGTGCAGCTTTAGAAGCTGTAAGAATATTGGTTGAAAGTGGTGAAGTGGTTGAAAAATTATGGGATAATGCTAAATATTTTAAAGATAAATTAAATGCTCTTGGATTTGATACATGGCACAGTGAAACTCCAATAACCCCTGTAATGCTTTATGATGCAAAAATTGCAAAAGACTTTAGTTTAAGGTTATTTGAAGAAGGAATTTTCGCTCAATCAATTGGATATCCTACTGTCCCTAAAGGATTGGCAAGAATCAGGGTAATGATCAGCGCTGCGCACACAAAAGAAGATCTTGATTTTGCAGTTGAAAAATTTGAAAAAATAGGAAAAGAATTAAATATAATAAAATAAAATCGCAGTTTTTACTGCGATTTTATTTTGTGGAAAAACTTATTTTTTCTCAATATATGAGAGAAATATATGACTAATTATAAATGATAATACTGTAAATAAAATTATTACAAAAATATCTCCTGATACCATAGAAAGATTATAATTCAATAATGCAACTTTTCTAAAGGAATCTATAGAATATTTTATAGGAAGAATATAAGACCATTTATACCATATAGAATCCTTTGGTATTGATATTAAAACATCCCCAAATAATATCATTGTTCCTATAAAAACCGCTAATATAAATGTTGTTGTTTTTGTCGTTTTGGATATTGCCGAAATTAATAATCCCAATGTAGTAAACATTAAGACATTTAAGATTATCAAAATTATCATTGATATTTCTCCGCCAGCAAAATTGCTTCCAAAATATTTAAAAACATAATACGTTATAATACTCGAAATCAATCCAAGAATAATATATGTAAATAATTTATATAATGAAAATTCCCATATTTTTAACCCATTTGCTCTATATATATCAAGCAATCCATTTTCTCTTGTTTGAGATACAGAAATACCAATTCCTCCCATTGAAAAAATCAAAATTAGTACCAATATAGCAGACGGTGCTAACATATCCTGAAAATCAAGAGATGCATTTTTTATATTTGTTAAACTACCATCTTTTATATTCGGAATTTGTATTTCAATTTCTGGTGGTTTTCTATCTTTATCCACTGATATTCCACCTTTTAATAAAAATTGAGTTGTTGAGCCAACAGAAATCTCCGGAATACCAGATAATTCATTAAATAATGCCTTTACAACTGTATAAATTGCAACACTACTATCAAGGTCATTGGGATTAGGTACTAAAATAAGTTTTGTTTCTTTATAATTTTTCAAATCACTCATAAATCCTTTAGGTATTATCAATATGGAATCATATTCATTACTTTTTATAGCTTCAATTAATTCTGATTTTGTTGTTATTTGAACGGCATCTTTCCATTTGAAAAATTGGCTTAAAAAAAGAAATCCAAATTTTCCCAAAAAACTATTATCTTCATTATATACAGCTATTTTATAGTCTGACAACATATTTTCTGGAAATAGATTCGATCCTAAATAAGACAATAAAAATGGTACTAAAATCAATGTCACTAAAAAACCTTTATTTCTAAAAATTTTAATGAGTTCATATTTCATCAACGACAATATTTTCATTAAATCACCTCGTTTTTTCTAAATCTTTATATATTCTATCAAAAAATTTAAATTGTTCCAAGTATTTTTATGGTATAATTGTTAAAAGAAGATAAAAAAGGAGGTACAAAAATGAATTTTTCTAATCTCACAGTTGTAGAACACCCTTTAATTAAACATAAACTTACTATTATGAGAAACAAAGAAACCGGACCAAAAGAATTTAGAGAACTTTTAAAAGAAATTACACAATTACTAACTTATGAAGCTACAAGAAATCTACCTACAGTAAATATAAATATTGAAACTCCTATTCAACAAACAATCGGTGAGATGGTAGAAGACAAAAAGATAACTATAGTTCCTATTTTAAGAGCCGGTCTTGGTATGATGGATGGAATTTTAAGTCTTGTTCCAAATGCAAGTATAGGTTTTTTAGGAATTTATCGTGATCCCGAATCTTTAAAACCTATAGAATATTATTTAAAATTCCCACCATTTAGTGAAAATCACTATGTATTCATTGTTGATCCTATGTTAGCAACAGGCTTTTCAATTAGATACGCCATAAAAAAGGTTAAAGAATTTGGTGTTAAAAATATTATTGTTATGTCATTATTAGCGGCTCCAGAAGGCGTTAAAAATATTGAAAAAGATTATCCGGATGTTAAAATTTTTACTGCTGCTCTCGATGAAAAATTAAATGATCATGCTTATATTATTCCTGGTCTTGGTGATGCTGGAGATAGATTATTCAGAACAAAATAACCGATGCAATGCATCGGTTATTTTATTCTTCTATACCCAATAATGCGTTACAATAGCTTTCAGGATCAAAAAGCTGCAGATCATCTTCCTTCTCACCAACTCCAATCAGCTTAATTGGTATATTCAACTTTTTATTAATTGCAAAGGCTATTCCACCCTTTGCGGTACCATCTAACTTTGTGATTACTATTCCACTTAAATCAATTGCTTCTTTAAATACCTGTGCCTGTATTATACCATTTTGCCCTGTTGTTCCATCCAATACTAAAAGCGTTTCATGTGGTGCATCTGGAATCACTTTTTGAATTACTCTCTTTATTTTTTTCAATTCTTCCATTAAATTGCTTTTTGTATGCAACCTTCCTGCAGTATCAATTATAACTATATCTTTATTCTTTGATAACGCATGATTTAATGCATCATATGCAACTGCCGCAGCATCCGAACCATGAGAATGTGCAATTACATTTATATTCAGTCTTTTTCCCCATTCTTTTAATTGCTCAATTGCTGCTGCCCTGAATGTATCTCCTGCAGCAAATACTACATCATTACCATTTTCTTTAAAAATCTTCCCAAGTTTTGCTATGGTTGTTGTTTTACCAGTTCCATTTACTCCAACTACCAGAATAACATATGGTTTTTTTTCTGGAGATAAATTAATAGGCTCATTATCGAGATGTTCTACCATTATATTCCTTAATAAAATTAACGGATCTTCACTCTTTTCTTTTTTATACCTTTCCTTTAATTTCTCAACAATATCTTTTGTACTTTCAACACCAACATCTGATAAAATCATTATTTCTTCTAATTCTTCCAAAACTTCTTCATCTAATTTTCTACCGGAAAATAATGTTTTAATATTTCCAAAAAATTTTTCTCTTGTTTTTTTTAATCCCTGAGCTATCTTATTAAAAAATCCCATAATCAACCTCCTGATTATAATTTTATATCCAGAGTATATTTTATCATTAATTTTTCTCATTTCAAAACATATCATAAAAAATTAATACTTAATTATCGGGAACAATCTAATAAATAACTAAATTAGTGTGTCTAAAAAGTCAAATTCACTCAGGCAGCTCGATTGCTTATCCTTAAAATTATTCATTCTCAGCCGTCGCATCGATTTTTCATCCATGAAAAAGCTTCACTCAAAAAAAACATCCTGTTTTTTTGACGGCTTTCATTCATAATTTTAAGGGCAATCTTCGAGCCTTCGTTTCATTTGAGATTTTTTAGACATTCTAAATAACTAAATATTAATTTATTATATTTGGAATTTTTGCAATGAAATGGTAAAATATTTTTAGTATTATATGATAAGAATGAGGTGTATAAAATGGGAGATTTCTGGGAAGATTCTACTACCTGCCCTTTGTGTGGGAGAGCTTTTAATTTTACTAAAATTAAATATGATAGTATAAGAATTGAAAAATATGAAGATGATTTAAAACCTACATTTAAGGGGCCAAATCCTCTTAATTTTTCTATCTTAACCTGTCCAAAGTGCGGATTTACATATTTTTCTGAAGATTCTGATGTTTTAAGAAAAACTTCTAAAGAGACAAAAAAAGAACTAAAAAACTATTTAAAAAGAACTCGAGACAAACTTGGAAAAATCAACAATTCAAAAGATAAGTCGATTGATTTCTTGAAAAAACAATATGCTCTTGCAGGAATTGTTTATCGCATTTTAAATCGTCCAGGAAATGTTGCAAAAAGTCTTATCAGACTTGCATGGATTTTCAGGGATGAAAACAAAACCATGGAAGAATTAAAATTATTAATTTCTGCAGTAAATATTCTTGAAGAGAATTTTAAAGACCTAAATTCTGACGAAGAACTTATATTATATTATTTTTTTAAAGGTTATACAAATTTGCGTATAGGGAAAAAAAAGGAAGCCAAAGAATTTTTCAATAAACTTATTGGAAGATATAAAAAATCAAGAAATCCTTATGTAAAAAAAGCTGAATTTTTGAAAGGTGATATATGATGAAAAGATATATATTTATTTTGATAATTGTAATTTTGCTTTTTAATTCATGTTCCTTATTTCAACAGACAAAAAACAACACAGAAGATAGATTAAATAATATTGAAAATGAAATATCACTTTTAAAACTCTCTATAAATAACTATGAGAATTCTTTAAAACAAATAAACGAAAATATTATCGTTTTTAATGAAAAAGTAAATAGTCTCTCTGATACTATTATTGTATTGAAAAAAGATATAAATAGTATATATTCTACAATTGATGCTTCCAATACAAATATACAAAAAATTTTGAAAAAATATGATTCCGAATTAAATACCCTCCATAATTCACTGAAAAATTTAAAAACAGATGTTTCAAATTTAGCAAATAGAAAAGACGAAACATATTATAATGAAATTATAACGGCTTTAGATAATAGACTTCAAGAAATTTCGAATAAATTAAACGACTTAAATAAAAATACAATAAAAAAGGATGAATTCGATACTTTAACCAAAAAATATATAACTAAAGATTCAACTATATTTGAAAATAATAAAATATATGTGGATTCAAAATTCGATTTGTTGAATAAACAATTTAAAGATACAATAAAATCTTTAAACAAAGATATAACTACTCTAAATTCAAGCATAACAAATATTAATATTTCCATGTATAGCAAATATAGCGAACTATTAAACTATATAAATTATAATAAAAATAATTTTTCATCTATAGAAAAAAATATTAATAATTTAGATAAGCGTCTTACTTATTTAGAAAAAATTAGTAAACGTTTAGATAACAATTTGACCGATTTAGAGAAAAACATTTATAATATTACACTTAGTTCCACAGAAATAAAAAATTCTATTGATATTTCAGTAAAAGAACACATTGATAACCTATTAAAAACTGTAAATTCACTGGATAAAATATGGCAAATAAATTTTGAAACACTTGAAAAAGATTTAGATTCCCTAAAAAACGATTACTCAACATTTAAAAATAAAACCGTTAATTTAATAAATGAAGAAAACTTAAAAAAATATGTTTATTCTTCTGTTGAAGCCGAAACTCAAAGAGAAGTTGCCAAATTATTTTATAAAACTAAAAGTGAAGAATTACTTAAAATAAAAAATCTGGAAGAAAAATTTGCAGTTTTAGATAACACCATTGAAGATTTACAAAATTCATTTGAATTATTATCTTCAAGACCTTTAAATACTTTTGATGAAAAGTTTAAAACAAAATTAGATGAATTAGAACGCGAATTGACAAATGCTTTGATTTCCTTTTCTAATGCTGAAATAAAAGAACTTTTTGGAAGTAATGATCAGATAATTTATAAAATAAAATCCGGCGATACATTAAGCCAAATTGCTTTAGCATTTGGATTGGGATATAACGGTGTTGATTTAATAAAAGTAGTTAATAATATTGATGATCCAAGAACTATTAGAGTTGGACAAAAAATTATTATTCCTGTAAAAAATATAGAGAAATTTTTGACCTGGCCATTAAGTTATACTTTACCTTCAAATTATGAACGTATTGTTATAAGATTTGGTGATCGAATATCTACTGGAGTATCTATAGGCCTTGGAATACTGCCGTTAAAAAATGAATATATTAAACCAGCCTTACCTGGAAAAATAGTAGATGCTGGAAAAATGAAGAATAATTCATATTATATTAAAATAGATCATGGTAATGGAGTTCTAACTGTTTATTCAAACCTCCTTTCCATAAAAGTTAAAAATGGACAATGGGTTGATAATAGTACAATAATAGGAACAGTAAAAAAAGATAAATTATTTAATTTTGAAATATGGAAAAATGGTGAGCCTAAAGATCCTATGAGATTATTTTTTAAATATATTGGTGATTTCAAAGCTACATTTTATACAGAATGGGATGATAAAATCATATACTACCCGGCATTTAGATTAACAAAATCACAAAAGGTCCCAAGGCCCTGGGTAACTGTAGCAGCTGATCCAGATTTTTTACCCTTAGGTACTGTTATATATATTCCAGAATTCAGAAATTCACCTAATTATGGTTTTTTTGAAATTGAAGATATAGGTTCAAAAATAATTGGAAATAAATTGGACATATATGTTAATGACGTCAGATTTGCTCAAAATACAAAAAATGTAAATGTATATGTCGTTGGTAAAAAAAGCAGGAGGTAAAAATTATGGGATTAACAGTTAAAAGTAGTTATGCTTTAAGAGCTTTATATGAATTAGCTATATTTCATAAAAACGGCATAAAAAGAGTTTCTATAAACGAATTATCTTCTAAACAAAAAATACCAAAAGATTTTTTGGAGAAAATCTTCAGTGAATTAAGAGAATATGGCATTGTTGATTCCGTAAGAGGTCGATACGGTGGCTACGCTTTAAGTAAAGAACCTCAAGATTTAAAATTAAGTGAAGTAATTTATATACTCGACAAACCTTTCCAGTCATATGAATGTGTTGTAACAGGAAAATGTGAAACTCTTGGTTCTGAGTGTGCTGTAGGATACATATGGAAAAAAATCAATACTATTTTAATGCAAGAACTTTCTAAAATAACTCTTGCTGATTTAGTAGTTTTAGGTGAAAAATTTGAATTAATGGGAGGAAACACTGTTGAAGAAAAAATTAATAATGTTGATGAGCGGGGGAGTTGATAGCTCCGTTGCGGCTTTTTTAGCAAAACAAAATGGATATGATATTATAGGTATTCATTTCAAAACAATGCCTGATGATATATTTATCAAAATTCCTGAAAAGAAAAAGATTTGCTGTAGTCCTTCTGATACATATGACGCAATGAGAATAGCTGATAAACTTGGCTTTGAATTAAAAATTATTAAAATCTATGAAAAATTCAGAGAAAAAATTATCGATTATTTTATAAATGATTATAAAAATGGGGTTACTCCAAATCCATGTATGTTATGTAATAAATATTTTAAGTTTGGTCTTGCTATTGATTTATTAAAAGAATACAATGCAGATTATGTTGCTTCCGGACATTATGCAATAAGAGAGTTTTCAGAAAAATACAATACACATGTAATTAAAAAAGGCGTTGATAAATCAAAGGATCAATCATATTTTCTTGCATATATTGATAAAAAAGCAATTCCGAAAATCCTTTTCCCTAATGGTTATTATACCAAAGACGAAATAAGAAAAATTGCAAAGCAGTTGGATATAAATATAGCTAAAAAGGTTGATAGTCAAGAGCTGTGTTTTATACCAGATAATGATTATAGAAGATTTTTAAAAGAAAATAAAGTTATTATTTCAAAAGGCGAAGTACTGGATTTAGATGGAAATGTTATAGGCGAACATAGCGGATATACTAATTACACTATTGGGCAAAGAACAGGAATTAAATATTTCAAAAATCCAAATATGAAAATGCATGTTTATAAGATAATACCTGAAACTAATCAAATCGTTGTTGCTCCTACTGAGAAAGTTTATTTTAAAGAATTAATTGCAGAAGATTTTAATTTCATTGTAGATTTTGAAAAAATTGAGGCAAAATGCAGAATTAGAAAGAGAAATGAAGAAAAGGATGCCTACATAAAAAAAATAGATTCTGATAAAATAGAAGTAATTTTTAAAGAACCTATTTTTGCAGTTACTCCAGGCCAATTTGCCGTTGTTTATGATAATGATGGAGTTATATTAGGGTCTGGAAAAATTAAAACATACTTATAATACTCACGGAGGTTTGAGATGACAAGAGCTATATATCCTGGTAGTTTTGACCCTATAACCTTTGGTCATTTAAATATAATTAACCGTGCTTCTAAAATATTTGATGAATTATATGTTGTGGTTTTGCATAATGTTAATAAAAGATATTTTTTTACAAAAGAAGAAAGAATTAAAATCACAAAAGATTCGTTAAAAGATTTCCCAAATATACATGTTGAAAGTTATGAAGGGCTACTGGTAGATTATGCAGAAGAAAAAAAAATAAATGTTGTTATAAGAGGGTTAAGAGCTGTTTCGGATTTTGAATACGAACTTCAACTTGCCAATGCAAATAGGTCATTAAATAAAAATGTGGAAATCTTATTTCTGATGACAGATACAGAATTTTCTTTTATTTCTTCCACAATAGTAAAAGAGGTAGCGAAGTTTGGCGGAAATATATCCCAATGGGTTCCAGAAAATGTGGAGAAAGCGATAATTAAAAAAATTAGTAATAACACTGTTTAGAAAAAGAAAAGTAATTATGTTAAAATATTTATGAATTTAAAGAAATTATTAGGAGGGAATTGAAATGGCTATAACTGCTGCAGATGTTAAAAAGTTAAGAGATGCTACCGGTGCTGGAATGATGGATTGTAAAAAAGCTTTAATAGAAGCTGAAGGTGATTTCGACAAAGCGGTTGAAATTTTAAGAATAAAGGGAGCTGCTAAAGCTGCTAAAAAAGCAAGCAGGAGCACTGGTGAAGGTATTATTTATTCATATATTCACCATAATGAAAAGATTGGTGTTTTATTAGAATTAAATTGTGAAACAGATTTTGTTGCAAGAACTGAAGAATTCCATGAATTGGCAAAACAAATTTCTTTACAAATAGCTTCGATGAGACCAAAATGGATAAAGAGGGAAGATGTTCCGGAAGAAGTTATTGCTAAAGAAAGAGAAATATATAAAGAAGAAATGAAAGAATCCGGAAAACCAGAACATATTATCGAAAAAATAGTTGAAAATAAAGTTAACAAATTTTATGAAGATAACTGTTTATTAGAACAGGAATTTGTGTTTGCAGAGGAAAAAGGTCAAAAAATTAAGGATCTTATTACAAATGCAATTGCTAAAATAGGAGAAAATATTCAAATTTCAAGATTTTCAAGATTTGAAATAGGTGAATAGGGTGGTCTTTGTCCACCCTTTTTTTTAAGGAAAAGGGGGAGAGTTTATGTATAAACGAATACTATTAAAGCTCAGTGGAGAAGTCCTTTCTGGAGAAGATAAAAAAGGGTTTGATGAAAAATCTCTTGAATATCTTTCCAATGAAATAAAAGAAGTTGTAAAAAATGGAATTAAGCTTGGAATGGTTATTGGTGCCGGTAATTTATTCAGAGGGCGCGAATTACAGGATGTTACAAATAGCATTGGAGATCACATTGGAATGCTTGGAACTGTAATTAACGCTCTTTACTTAAAGGATTACTTTGAGAAAAAAGGAATTAAAACAGTTGTTGTATCTCAAATTGTTAACCTACCCTCTGTAAGAATTATACATTATGATGATATAGAATTATATTTTAATGCTGGATATGTTGTTATTTTTGCTGGTGGAACATCTAATCCTTTCTTTACCACAGATACTGCGGCTGCCTTACGCGCTGTTGAAATGAAAGCGGATGTTTTGATTAAAGCAACAAAAGTAGATGGAATATATGATAAAGATCCAAAAAAATTTGAAGATGCTAAAAAATATGATAAAATATCATATGATGAAGCAATAAATTTAGGTTTGAAAATTATGGATACAGAAGCTTTTTCAATATGTAAAAGATATAAAATGCCTATTATTGTTTTAAATTTCTTTAAAAAAGGAAATTTAATGAATTCCTTATTCGATTCAAAAATAGGAACTTTTGTTAAACCTTAGGGAGGTGGAATTTTATGTGGTATGATGAAATTGTAGCTGTAAATGCAAGAGAAGTTTTAGATTCAAGGGGCAATCCAACAGTTGAAGCTGTTGTTGAATTAGTTAGTGGCGCAACAGGTAAGGCTATTGTTCCATCTGGAGCATCAACAGGAAAATTTGAAGCTTTAGAATTAAGAGATGGTGATAAATCAAGATTTAAAGGTAAAGGAGTATTAACTGCTGTCAAAAATATAAATGAAATTATTGCAAAAGAGTTAGTAGGGCTTAATGCTTTTGATCAGCCACTTATTGATAAAGTTATGTTAGAACTCGATGGCACAGAAAACAAATCAAAATTAGGCGCAAATGCTATTTTGGCAGTTTCTATGGCTGTTGCAAGAGCTGCAGCAGATTCCTTGGGATTACCTTTATATAAATATTTAGGCGGACCAAACGCAAAGGTTTTACCTGTACCTTTAATGAATATTATAAATGGCGGTGAACACGCTGATAATAATTTAGACATTCAGGAATTTATGATTGTTCCTGCAGGATTTGATAAATTTTCTGATGCATTACGAGCAGGCGCTGAAGTATTTCATTCATTAAAATCATTATTAAAAAAGGAAGGTCATGTTACAGCAGTTGGTGATGAAGGTGGTTTTGCACCAAATCTTAATTCAAATGAAGAGGCTATCCAATTTATTATAAAAGCTATCGAAGATGCTGGATATAAAGCAGGTGAACATGTATTTATCGCTTTAGATTGTGCTGCTTCAGAATATTATGACGAAGAAAAGAAGGTATATAATATTGATGGAAAAGAATTAACAGCGGAAGAAGCTATGGAATATTATGAAATGTTAGTTGATAAATATCCAATTGTTTCTATTGAAGATCCATTTGACCAGGAAGATTGGGAAGCTTATAAGAAATTCACCGAAAAAGTTGGTAACAAGGTACAAATAGTTGGTGACGATTTATACGTAACAAATGTAAAAAGATTACAAAAGGGTATCGACATGAAAGCTTCAAACTCTATTTTAATCAAATTAAATCAAATAGGATCGGTTACAGAAACATTGGATACTATGGAATTAGCCATGAAATCAAACATGACAAATGTCGTTTCTCATAGATCAGGCGAAAGTGAAGATACGTTTATTGCAGATTTAACAGTTGCTATGAATGCTGGATTCATCAAAACAGGTTCATTATCAAGAAGTGAAAGAATTGCAAAATATAATCAATTATTAAGAATAGAAGAAGAACTTGGTGAAATTGCAGAATTTAGAGGATTAAAAGCTTTCTATTCAATAAAAAAATAAATAAAAGTTAAAAGGCGCTAAAGCGCCTTTTAACTTTACCAGTATGAACTTTCCACATTTTCCCATTTCATATCTAATATCTTTTCTATTTCTTTCAATAGTTTCTTTCTTTTACTACTATATTTGGGTATTTGAAAGTTTATAAATTTAACATGTTTATTTTCAAACTCACTTAATACCTCAATATATTCAATAATTTCCTGATTTAAATTATATCGAAACGTATTTAAAAAAATTAAATTATTTTTGTATTTAAAAACATTGCTCTTATATATATCTATATTTTTTAATGAAATCGTACTTTCGGTAAACTTGGCTATTAAAACATTCTTAAACTTTTTCTCAAAAAACATTTTTTTAAATTCATCTATATCTCTAATATCATTTATTTTTATGTATAAGTTGTTTAGCATATATTTTACACCATTAAAAAAAAGGTCTTTTTCCAAATCGCTAAATTTTTCCTCTTTTATAAGTAAAAAACCATCAAAGTCCAAAATTCTTTTTCCAAATGAATATATATAAAATTCTTTTGTTGTCTTTAATATTTCTAAATATTCTTTTGTTATATTGTAATTTTCAGAAACATATATATTATATGAAAAATAATCTATTTCATTAATTCTTTTTTTGTAAAAAGATATATAAATAATATCTTCATAAACTCTTATTGCATCGATTATATTATTTTCTATATCTTCAAATGTTTCTACATCACGAAAAATAACTTTATTTATGTGTTTCAGTTTTTTTATACTTGTTTTTATTAAGTTCTTATCCTCTATTCCAAGATTATAAGAAATCCTGAATAATTCTTTAGAAATATTATTTTCATGCTTAAAATATCTTCTCATCCAGAAGATTAATATTCCGGAAAAAAAGAATGTTATCATAGAAAAAAATACTATTGAAAATTTCGATAGATTCTTACTTTCAAAAATAGAAAGAACATAAACACTATCTCCAAAATCTGTTTTATTTATTGTATATAATTTTCCATTAAAATAAAATTTTTTTATCTTTTCTTTAGATAAAAAAATTTTAGAATATATAAAATAAGGCAAAGATACTTTAGGCCAGATTAATTTCGTCCTATTATCCACTATATAAAATTTAATATCATCTGTTGAAAAACTTTTTAAATGATTAAATTTTACCTTTATTTCAAAAGAAATATAAGCTATTGGTATCTGATCAATATCAAAAATAAATGTAGTCAAATAAAAATAATTTTCATTATTAAATGAAAAAACAGGAGAACTTTTTATTAAATTCGTGCTGTTTTCTAATTCTTTCAAATTATTTTCAAATATCGTATAATTTAAAAAATTAATTTTTTTCGGATATATAATATTTCCACTAAAATCACTTATAATTATTTTTCCATTGAACAACACAACATCTTTTTTTTCATTAATATATTCATCTAATCTATTATATGTATTATTAAAAATTATGTTATTTGATACGTGATTCCCGGAAGAAAATATAATAAGTGATTTTACATATGAATTAATTCTAATATCGTTGCTAAAAATTTGAGAAAAATTAATATATCTCGCATTATAGTCATTAATTATATTAACAACAGAAACAGAAGAACGGTCTACTATTTCTTCAACCGTTCTTTCAACATACATCATATTTACAATAATCAAAATTAAATATAATAATATAAATATAACTAAACTAAAAACAAAAAAATCTTTAAAAACTTCATGTTTTTTCATTTCATCACCAATTAATTATTTGATAATGCCACCACAAATTTTACAGTTTCTTCAACATCTGCTACTGAAACCATTTCATGAGGCGTATGTATATATCTTGTAGGTATTGATATTGTTCCTGAAGGTATTCCTGACTTTGTCGTCTGATATCCTCCCGCATTAGTTCCGCCAAATAATAAAACTTCCATCTGATATTTTATATTATTTTTTTCAGCTACTTCTTTTAATGTATCTACAACAAATTTATCACTTACAGTATATCCATCTTTTATCTTTATACACGGGCCCTCATTTAATTTCATAGACATCCTTTTAAAAGCCTTTGGAGTATCTGCAGAAGCCGTAACATCAAGCGCTATTGCCATATCTATGTCATAATTATAACCAGCTACCGATGCACCTATTAATCCTACTTCTTCCTGAACAGTAAAAGCGAAAATGATTGTATTTTTAGGCGTGTCTATTATCTTTATTGCCTCAATCATAATAGCACAACCTATTCTATCATCGAGTGCTTTTGAGATAACTTTATCTCCTAAATCATTAAATTGTGCATAGTAGGTTCCAAATGTCCCTATAGGTGCTATCTTTTCTGCTTCTTCTTTTGAAGAAACTCCTATATCAACAAATAATACATCAAAACTTAAATTATTCATGTTTTTAGAATATTCTTCCATGGTTTCGCCTTCAAACCCAATTACACCAATATGCCCATTAAATTGAACCTTAGCCCCTATTAAAATCTTTGGGTTAACACCACCAACAGGCTCTACTCTTAAAAAGCCACTATCTGTGATATGTGTAACTACAAGTCCTATTTCATCCATGTGTGCATCAAACAATATCGTCTTTTCTCCTGAACCCTTTTTTATAGCAATTAAATTCCCAAGCTTATCCACTTTATATTCATCAACATATTCCTTTATTTCGTCTATAATAATTTCTCTAATTTTCTTTTCTCTACCACTTGGAGAATTGATTTCTGTTAATTTTTTTATTAAATCTTTCATTATTTTAATATCCTCCCTTCAAGAACTAATAATTCTAATAATTTATATCCGTTGATATAATCATTAATGTCTATAATTGTATTAGGTGAATGAATATAACGTGATGGTACTGCCAATATTCCAGATGGAATACCATCTAATGTTGTTGCAAGCCTTCTGGCATCTGTTCCTCCTGCAGTTCTCATTTTAAACTGCAATTTTATGTTATTTTCCTTTGCCACTGATATAATTTTATCAAAAATTTCTTTTGATAATACCACACCCGAATGCATAAAAAACGTAGCAGGTCCATTACCAAGATGTGTTGCCCATTTATCTTTATCCAATAAAGGATAATCTCCTGCTGTAGTTCCCTCTAAAACCAGAGCTACATTAGGTTTAATATAATGCGCAGCTACACCACTTCCACGCAATCCAACCTCTTCCTGTACAACAAAAGCAAAATAAGTATCATATTCTGGCTTATATCCTTCATAAATTTTATCTATTAAATTCATCATCCACGAACAACCTGCTCTGTCATCGAAAGCTTTTGAAACTGCTCTATCACCACTCATATAAAATTTTATATCAAATGTTACCATATCTCCCAATTTTATTTTTTTCTTTAATTCTGTTTTTTCATAACCTGTATAAACTTTAAAAGATGTATAATCCGGTTTTGACTTTCTTTCATTAGCATTTAATAAGTGTATGGGTTTAATTTGTATTATAGATAAAATTTCTCCTTTAACTTTAAGCCTTTGAGCAAAAACCACACGAGGATCAACTCCACCTACTGGAGAAATATGAAAGGTTCCATCATCATTTACTTTAGTCACCATAAACCCTACTTCATCCATATGTGCAAGCAACATGACCTTTTTTGATGAATCTTTCCCTTTTATTTTTGCTATTAAATTTCCCATAACATCTACATGATATTCATCCACTTTATTTTTTATTTTTTCAAGAATATATTCTCTAACCTTTTCTTCTTTACCAGAAATTCCAGGTAACTCTGTAAGTTCTGGCAAATATTTTAAAAGCTCATTCATCATTTTCACCTTCTTTGTTATAATCTACAATAAATTGCGCTATTAATCTTGCTGCATTGTCTACATCAGAAGGATCAACAACTTCTACAGAAGAATGCATATTTAAAATTGGTATAGATATACCTATTGTTTTAATACCTTCTCTAACTATCTGAACAATGTCTGCTTCAGTTCCGCTTCTTATAGGTAATGGCTCAATTTGATGCTTTATATTATATTCTTCTGCTATTTTTATTATTTTTTCTGTTACTTCATTATTCATAGTGGGTCCTATCGCTATTGCCGGCCCTTTTCCCATTTCTATTTTTTCAAAATGTGGTGGTGTATCACTCCCAAAAGTGACATCTACAATTATTCCGATTTCTGGATTTACCTCATAACTAGTTCTTTTTGCACCTTTTAATCCTATTTCTTCACCCTGGTTAAATAAAAAATAAATGCTTTTATCTTCAATTTTATATTTCTCTAAATATTCGAGAGTTTTTAATAAAACAGCACATCCCGCTCTATCATCAAGAGCTTTACCTGTTATTTTATTATTCAATTCTTCTGATTTTACATCTACAACGCCAATATCACCAACTTCAATATCTTCTGTTCCACCATCAATAGAAAAATCTACATATAGGTTATCGAAATCTGGTGCAGTATTTCTATGTTCCTGCTTTTGAAGATGTGGTGCGAGCATTCCTACAATTCCTAATTTAAATCCCTGTTTCGTTTTAAACTTAACCCTTTTTGAAATCAATGTTCTTGGATCAACTCCGCCTATAGTATGAACCATTGCAAATTGTTCATCAATTATTTTTGAAACAACTAACCCTATTTCATCCATATGAGCAAACAGTCCTATTTTATTACTTCCATTTCCATATTTTATTCCTAAAGATCCTTTTCCTGCATCAAAAATCTCTATATTATTTGAAATTTTAATCACCAGATCTTTAATTGTCTCTTTCACTTCATTTTCATACATTGAAACACCTATAGCATCGCTTAATTTTTTCAGAATTTCTGTTGTTTTCATCTTATAACCTCCATCATAATTCTATAGGTTCAACATTTATCTGATCATTATCATAATGTATTGATACTGGCCCTTTTGGCCATGCGTAATTATTTAAGACTATTCCGCATATTTCCACAAGAGGTGATTCCATTTCTGCTGCTACTATAAATGTATTTTTATGCTGCGTCATTCCAACTCTAACTGTACCCTTTATTTTACCAAATACTATCACACTCCCTCCAGCTCTTATTTCTGAACCCTGATTCACATTACCAAAAATAATTATATCTCCTGGATTATCAAGTATCTGACCAGAGCGCACATGTTTCTTATATATATTAGTACCACTTAATCTAAATTCTTTCTTCTTTTTTTTGATTTCTGGAAGATCTTCAAAATATGCTCCTGATAAATATAATTTTTTCTCCTTTGCCAGCTTTCCTATTTTGGGTACAATTGAATACATTTCTGGATTTTTTATCAAAACATAGAACCCATCACCTTCTGAAAAAAAGTTATTCAGCTTATCTAAATTTTCAGAAAGTTTTTCCAAAAGTTGCTTTTGTGTAACGTTTTTCTCAAGAAAAAAAATGATGTCTCCATCAATAAATTTAGGATATACAATATCTTTTTCCGAAGCCATACAAAAAACCTCCTGTAATTTTCAATTAATATCTATATAATATAATAGCATATAATTATCGTTAATACCAATTTATTATTCTTATCATATCTAAGATAATCCTTAATTATCAGCTGAAATTATCTTTTATTGCAGATTTTTTCATTAGCAAAAAAGAAAAAAATATTGTAAAATATAATCGTGTCGTGAAATATTTAACCCAAAAAAATCCAGAAATCTGCGGAGGTGCTTTATGTATCAGGATAAAAAATTAATTGAAATTTCAGAGAAGAAGAAAAAATGGGAAGAAACAACCTTAAAAAAGACACTCGAAAGATTTCCAGAAAGAAAAAAACATTTTAAAACTACTTATAATGAAGAGGTAAAGCGTTTATACACACCTGAAGACATTAAAAATATTGATTATTTAGAAGACATAGGATTTCCAGGGGAATATCCTTTTACTCGTGGCGTTCAACCTACAATGTATAGAGGAAGATTCTGGACAATGAGGCAATATGCTGGTTTTGCTTCTGCTGAAGAATCCAATAAACGATATAAATATTTATTAGAACAGGGACAAACAGGTCTTTCAGTTGCTTTTGATTTACCTACTCAAATTGGATATGATTCAGACCATTCAATGTCAGAAGGTGAAGTAGGAAAAGTAGGCGTTGCTATAGACTCTTTAAAAGATATGGAAATACTTTTTGATGGCATACCTCTTGATAAAGTAAGTGTTTCTATGACTATTAATTCTACAGCTTCAATATTGCTCTCAATGTTAATAGCTGTTGCTGAAAAACAAGGAGTAGAACAAGAAAAGTTGAGAGGAACTATACAAAACGATATATTAAAAGAATATATAGCAAGAGGCACATATGTATTTCCTCCAGAACCTTCAATGAAAGTAATTGTAGATATATTTGAATACGGTTCCAAAAATCTCCCTAAATTTAATTTAATAAGTATAAGCGGATATCATATAAGAGAAGCTGGTGCAAATGCCGTTCAAGAAGTCGCATTTACATTAGCTGACGGATTGGCATATGTTGAAGCTGCTGTTAAAGCAGGATTAGATCCAAATATATTTGGAAAAAATTTATCCTTTTTCTTCAATGCCCATAACAATTTTATTGAAGAAATTGCAAAATTCAGAGCTGCAAGAAAATTATGGGCTAAGCTAATGAAAAATAAATTTAATGTCACAAACCCTGCTGCATTAAGATTAAAATTTCATACTCAAACTGCAGGTTCCACATTAACTGCTCAACAACCTTTAAACAATATAATAAGAGTTACATTACAGGCTTTAGCTGCTGTTTTAGGCGGAACTCAATCACTACATACAAATTCTTATGACGAAGCTCTTGGATTGCCTACAGAATTATCTGCTACAATTGCTTTAAGAACACAACAAATAATAGCATATGAATCAGGTGTTACTGAAACAATAGATCCTTTTGCTGGATCATATGTTATAGAATCTTTAACAAAAGACATTGAGGAAAAAGCTATGAAATATATAGAAAAAATTGAAGAAATGGGAGGAATGGTAAGGGCAATTGAAAATGGGTATGTTCAAAAAGAGATATTAAATTCCGCTTATGAAACACAACTATCTATAGAAAATTCCGAACAGATTATTGTAGGCTTAAATAAATTTACAGTAGAAGAAGAACATAACGGAACCATTTTAAAAGTGGATCCTATCGTTGAAGAAAAACAAAAAGAAAAATTAAAAAGTCTAAGAAAAGAAAGAAATAACGACGAAGTAAAGAAAAATCTGTTAAAATTGGAAAATGCTGCAAAAAACAATGAAAATATTATGCCGTATATTTTAGACGCAGTGAAATCATATGCTACATTGGGTGAAATCACAAATGTTTTAAGAGACGTTTTTGGCGAATACCACGAAGCTGTAATATTATAACAAGGGAGGATTAATAATGAATAAAATAAGGGTATTGGTAGGAAAACCCGGTTTAGATGGTCATGATAGAGGAGCTAAGGTCGTTGCAAGAGCATTAAGAGACGCTGGAATGGAAGTTATATATACAGGAATAAGACAAACTCCAGAAGATATTGTAAATACAGCTTTAGAAGAAGATGTAAATATTATAGGATTATCAATATTATCAGGAGCACATATGAAATTATGCGAAAAAGTATTGAAATTATTAAAAGAAAAAGATGCAGATATTCCCGTATTTTTAGGTGGAATTATACCAGAAGATGACATACCAACTTTAAAAGAAATGGGGATTGTAGAAGTCTTTGGCCCTGGAACTCCACTTGAAACAATAATCAGCAAGGTGAAAGAAATTGTATATTCAAAAAAAGCTTGAAAATATAATAGAAAAGTTCAAAAATGGTGAAAAATATGCTTTAGCACAGGTAATATCCCTTGTAGAAAACAATATAAATTATGCCTGGGATATAATAAAACAACTTCCAAACCCAGAAAAAGATACACAAATAATAGGAATAACCGGAAGTCCTGGTGCTGGAAAAAGTACATTTTTATCAAAAGCTGTTAATGAATGGAGCAAAAATAATTTAAAAATAGGTATTATAGCTGTTGACCCATCAAGCCCATTTTCCGGTGGCGCTTTTCTTGGAGATAGAATACGTATGAGAAATTTGTCCGGTAAAAACAATGTTTACATAAGAAGTATAGCTTCTCGAGGCAGCGTTGGTGGTTTATGCGATTCAATATATGATATTGTAGATGTTATGAAATCGTTTGGATTTGATAAAATAATTATAGAAACTGTTGGTGCAGGACAATCTGAAATAGAAGTAATATTTGTTGCAGATACTGTGCTCCTTGTTTTATCTCCAAATACCGGTGATGAAATACAGATGTTTAAAGCTGGAATAATGGAAATAGCTGATGCCTATATAATAAACAAAATGGATTTACCAGAAGCTGATAAATTTATTTTACAATTGAAAAACACATTATCTCTGGAAAATGAATATAAATCAAAAATCATATTACCTGTTAGCGCTATACAAAACAAAGGTATTATAGAAAGCATAAATTGGATTGATACACATTTTAATGAATTAAAAAATTCAGGCGAATATGAATATAGAAAAAAAAGAAGAATAAAAAGAAGAGTTAGAAGCTCTATTATGAGAAATATAGATAATATAATAGATGACTCAAATATAGAATTTGAAAATGTAAAAGATTACAAAGAAAAAATAATGAAATATATATGTGAGGAGGAAAAAAATGAAAAAGATTGATCATATTGGAATTGCAGTAAAATCCATTGATAAAGCTTTAAATTTATATAAAAATTTATTAAATTTAGAAATAACAGGAGAAGAAATTCTTGAAAATAGAGGATTAAAGGTCGTTTTTATAAAAGCTGGTGATACAAGAATAGAATTATTAGAGCCTTTGCATGAAAATTCTGAAATTTCTGGATTTTTAAATAAAAAAGGCGAAGGAATACATCATATAGCATACGAAGTGGAAAATGCCAGTGAAATGATAAAGAAATCAAAAGAATTGGGAATAAAACCTTTAAGTGACGAACCAAAAGATGGTGCTCATAACACAAAAGTTGTTTTTTTACATCCAAAAACAACAAATGGCGTATTAGTTGAATTAGTTGAACATAAATAGTATAATAAATATAATACTCTTGAAGGGAGTGTAATAAATGGATGAGAAGTTTCAAGAAATATACGAAGAATTCTTAAAAAGAAAAGAAAAGTTATATGAAGGTGGCGGAGAAACAAAAATAGAAAAACAACACAAACTCGGCAAGTTAACTGCAAGGGAAAGAATCGAATTATTGGTGGATAAAGGGTCATTTGTTGAAACGGATTTATTTGTAAAACACAGAAGCACAAACTTTGGTCTTGACAAAAAAATATTTCCATATGATGGAGTAATAACAGGCATCGGAACAATTAATGGTCAGAAAATTGCAATATATTCTCAGGATTTTACCGTTCAAGGTGGTTCTCTTGGAGAGATGCATGCAAAAAAAATTATGAAAATTCAGGATATGGCTATGAAATATGGAATTCCAATTATTGGAATTAATGATTCTGGAGGTGCAAGAATACAGGAAGGCGTCGACTCACTATACGGATATGGTGGAATATTTTATAGAAACACCTTAGCATCTGGAGTTATTCCACAAATCACAATAATTGCAGGACCTTGTGCTGGTGGTGCTGTATATTCTCCAGCAATCACCGATTTTATTATAATGGTCGACAATACATCGCAAATGTTCATAACTGGACCTCAGGTAATAAAAGCTGTTACAGGTGAAAATGTTGATAAAAACCAACTTGGCGGCGCTATGGCTCATAATGCAAAAAGCGGTGTTGCTCATTTTATTGCAGAATCAGATGAGGATGCTATGAATATAGCCAAAAAACTCTTATCATACATTCCTTCTAACAATTTAGAGACTCCAGAAGATTTTGATTTTGATAATAATTTTGATTTACCTGAAAAGATTTATGAAATAGTATCTCCAAATCCAAAAAAAGGATATGATATTAGAGATATTTTAAATCTGGTGTTAGATAAAAATTCTTTCTTTGAAGTGCATAAATACTATGCCACAAATATAGTTGTGGGATTTGGTAGATTAGGAGGAAAAAGTGTTGGAATAATTGCTAACCAACCAAAGGTATTAGCTGGAGCTTTAGACATAAATTCTTCAGATAAAGCTGCAAGATTTATAAGATTCTGTGATGCGTTTAATATTCCTATTATTACATTTGTGGATACTCCGGGATTCTTACCAGGTGTTGGTCAGGAACATGGAGGAATAATCAGACATGGAGCTAAATTATTATATTCATATAGTGAAGCAACTGTACCAAAATTGACCGTGATTTTAAGAAAAGCTTACGGAGGCGCTTATATAGCCATGGCATCTCAACATATAGGATCTGATTTTGTATTTGCATGGCCGACTGCAGAAATTGCTGTTATGGGATCAGAAGGAGCAGCGAATATTATATTCAGAAAAGATATACAAAATTCGGAAAATCCAGAAAAAACAAGAATGGAAAAAATTGAAGAATATAAAAAAGAATTTGCAAATCCTTATGTTGCAGCTGGAAGAGGTTATATAGAAGATGTTATAGATCCAAAAGAAACCAGAAAAGTTTTAATTCAAACATTATATATATCTGAATCAAAAGCTGAACCAAGACCAAATAAAAAACATGGAAATATTCCATTATAAATGGTGGTGTTATTATGAATAATGTTTTGTCAATTACTCTTGTTGGAATAGTTATAGTTTTTCTTGTATTGTTTATATTAAGTATGTTTTTTATATTTTTCAAATTTTTATCTCCATCAAATGAAAGAAAAGTAAAAAAGGAAATAAACATGCCTCATACAAACCCAAAACCTGTTGAAGATAAAAATATTATCAACATTAATGATGATGAAGAAATAGTTGCTGCTATAATGGGAGCAATATCGATGATTATGGAAAACAAAAAATTTAAGATAAAAAGCATTCAAGAAACTACATTATCACAAAGAAAAAATAAAAGCATGTGGGGAGTATTACCATCTGCTATTACCTGGAGAGCAAAAAGATTAGGAGGGAGAAAATGATAAGAAAGTTTAATGTTAAGGTAAATGGAAAAAATTATGCAGTGGAAGTAGAAGAATTAGAAAATAACAGTACCGCATCTCAACCTGCACCACAACCTGTTGCTCAGCCACCTGTACAATCTGCACCAATATCAAGGCCAGCACCAGAGCCTACACCTGTTATGCAAAAACAAAAACATACATCTGTATCTGACGGAAAAAATGTTGTAAAAGCTCCATTACCTGGTGTTGTTGTAGATATAAATATCGCTGAAGGTAATAGAGTATCAAAAGGGCAAAAATTATTGGTAATAGAAGCTATGAAAATGGAAAACGAAATATTAAGTGATTATGATGGCGTTGTTGAAAAAATACTTGTTAAGAAAGGTGACAGTATAGAAGGGGATCAAGATTTAATTATAATTTCATAATAAATCAGAATGTTACCACAAATAATAAAAAGGAGAATTTATTCTCCTTTTTATTTTACCATTTTCAGCCATCTATTATATAATTCTTCTGAATCCATCTTATCATTTAAATACATTATAAAATCAGTACTGAAAAATTTAAATAATATATAATCTGTTTTTTTATCAATTTTTATTGCTGTTTTCAATTGTTTTGCAACTATATCTTCTTTTTTATCTAATTCTTCTAAAAATTTTTCATCTGGCATAATCGTATTATTATATTTATAAAATTTTTTAGCCACTTCTGTTTTTGATAAATATTCCATTACTTTTTCAGCTTCACTTGATTTATTTAACAACACCCATTGTTGTCCACCCATTGGAGAAAAACTCCCATCAATTCCAAAAGGGATAATTGAAACTCCAAAATCAAAACCTTTTTCCTTGTATGTAGAAAAACTCCATGGGCCATTGAATATTATATCCACTTCCCCACGGACAAACATATTTATCATATCATCATAAAAATTTTCTGTAATTTTTGGAATTAAATTATTCTTATATAAAAATTTTATTTTTTCCGCTATATTAATAAATCTTTTCTTATTGACATTTGAAGTTAAAAAATTTTTATCTTCACTTAAAAAGATAGCGCTCATCCACCATCCTGAATTATATGGCATATAAAATACATAGTCTTCAATTTTATTTTTATCAAATGTTGGAGAATTAATATTATTTCCATATATATCTTTTATATTATTTTCTATATAATCCCATAATTCGTTTAATGTTCGTGGTGGTTTTTTTATATGTTTTTTATTATATAACATAACAAGGCAATCTACTGATTGTAATATTGGTTTATCTTTTATATATGATTCAAACCATTCAGGCATTTTTATATCTACTCTTGCAATATCAATTTTATGATTTAAATCAAGCAGTTGCTTTATCCTTGAAAAATGCCCCGAAAATGGGATTCTCTCAATATTAAACTTGACCATATGAAATAATTTATATGAGTTTAAAATTTTTTCCAATCCTTTTGTTTCACTTTCAGACATTTGTGTTACTATATTTATATTTTTTCTGGGAAATATAGCATATATGCTGATTAAAACTACAATGAAAATTATCAGCACTACTTTAAATTTCATTTTTTCATCTCCCTATATATCCCTTTTATTTCTTCTATATTTTCCAGAAAAATTTCTACAATTTCTGGATCAAAATGTTTCCCTTTCTCTTCTATTATTATTTCTATAGATTTTTCAATGGAAAATGCTTTTTTATAAGGTCTTTCTGAAACAAGAGCATCAAAAACATCACATATCGCTACTATTCTTCCCTCTATAGGAATTTCTTTACCTTTTAATCCATATGGATATCCACTTCCATCATATTTTTCATGATGATATAAGGCTATCCTTGAAGCGAGATCAAAAAAACCATCATCTATTTTTTTTAGAATTTTATAACCTATTTCCGCATGTTTTTTCATATATTTATATTCTTCATCAGTTAATTTTTCTGGTTTTAATAGAATTGAATCAGGTATTCCTATTTTTCCAATATCATGCATTTGCGCTGCATAATAGTAATCCTCAATTAAATTTTTGTCTTTTAATATTTTTGAAGCTATTATTTTTGATATTTTACCAACTCTAATTATATGATTTCCCGTTATTTCATCTCTAAATTCTGAAATATTACCAAGAAGACTTATTATTTCTTGTATCAACCTTTTATTTTTAGATATATAATCTATATTATTTTTAAACATTTTATCCAGAGTTTTTCCTATTCGATCTATCTCTTTTATATAAGTTTTAGAAATATGATAATCAATTTTTTCTCCATTTAAAATATTCTCTCCTATACTTTCAACTTCACTGGAAAAATCTTCTATTGCATATTGTATTCTTAAATAAAATTTTTTATCTATAATATAAGAAATTAGAAATATTAAAATTATTAATACAGACCATTGAATTGATTTATTTAACATATAGCTCTTTAAATCCATACTAATATCAAATAGAACGTATATTGGATATACCCCGTAAGTGCTATCGTTAAATCTTACATAATAATATTTTTTCCCTATTTTTATAATATTATTATTAATCAATTTTATTTCCTTTATATTTTCTTCTACTTCCACATTTGATACTATTATATTTCTATTAAATCCCATTACAATATAATTACTATCCAGATTAATTTTTCTAATTGTATTTTTTACAATTGGTGGAAGATATATTATCCTTAAATATAATTTATTTTTTTTATAATAATAATTATATAATTCTTTATTTTCAATGACTGAATATCCATTAAATGCTCCAACCTCTTTTAAAGCATTTAATACTTTCTCCGAAGCCTTTATTATATTATAACTTTTTGCTTTTTCTAATTCATTGTCTATTTCCTTTGTTAATTCTGAAAAGAATATATTGGTAATTTTATTAAACATTCCTTTTTTATACTTTATTTCTTCCTTTATATCAAAATATATTGTTGTCGGAAACAAAAAAACAAATATTAAAATAAGCAAAAGAAAACTTTGCTTATTAAATATTTTTTTTATTGAATATTCTTTCATTTTATCACCTTTAGCTTTTATATTCATAAATATATAATATTTGTTTTCCATTTATAATCTTTTTTTTCTTATTAGCTTTCTTTCCAAAAAATGCTTCAAAATTTTCATGTGAAGTTATAATAGAATAGTTGAAATATGGAAATGTTTTCCTCAGATATCTCATTTGTTCGTAAATTTTTTCTGCATGAGCCTTATCCTTCAACCTTTCACCATATGGAGGATTTGTTATTATATATCCTTCACTATAATCTAATTTTATGCTCTCCATATTTCTTTTTTCAAAACGTATAAATTTATTTAGTTTAAATATCTCAGCATTTTTTCGTGCTATCTCTATCATCTTGAAATTTTTATCAAAACCAAAAAGTTTAAGCTCCCCATATTTAATAATTTCCAGAGATTCTTTTTTATATTCTACAAACTTTTTTTCATCAAAATTAGACCACGTTTCAAATGAAAATCTCCTATATATTCCAGGATCCATATTTATCCCATACATTGCTGCCTCTATTGGAATGGTTCCTGAACCACAAAAAGGATCTATCAATACATACTTTCTTTTCCAACCTGCTTTCAAAACCATTGCCGCTGCAATAGTTTCGCGAAGAGGTGCCTCACTTACGAGTTTTCTATACCCGCGTCTATGTAATCCTTCGCCAGTTGTATCCAATGTTAAAGTTACTATATTATTCTTTACATATACACGCAATTTGTATATTCCGGTTTCTTCATTATATATATTTATTTTATATTCTTTTTTTAATTTTTCTATTATAGCTTTCTTTATAATTGATTGAATTACTGATTGATTATATAAAATAGATTTTGAAGTTCTTACCTTATCAACTATTATTTTACCATTTTTAGGAAAATAATATGACAAATCCAAATTCATTATACCATCATATAAATCATCAAAACTTTCCGCATTAAATTCTGCAATTTTTATAAAAATTCTTTCTGCTGTTCTCAATTTTAAATTCAACTTATAATAATCATAAACTTTACCAGAAAATTCTACCATACCATTATTTGCATTTTCTATTTTGTAATTCAGCCTTTTTAATTCATTTGACAATATTTTTTCTAAACCTATTGAACATAATGCTATATAATTCAACTTTCTCACTTCCCAATATTTAAATATTCTTATTTTAATTATACCACCTATTTTTTAACATAATATTTTATTTTCAAATTGATAAAAAAGCTAATTTTATGTTATAATATTTGAGTATTACTGTTTATAGTAAAAAATCAAAATTTTTCATACATTTTAAGGGAGGGACACCATGAAAACTCTTGGCAAATTTGTACTGTACTCTATAATCGCTCTCATGAATGCCGGATTAATATGGTCTATATTTATATTATCCGGTCTTGGAAATTACGGACTTTCAGTTGTTATCGGCGCATTTGTAATACTTGCTAATATCGCTATTTTTTCAAAAAAAGGATATCCATATAGATACACCTTGCCCGCAATGTTCTTTCTTTTTATTTTAACTGTATATCCAATATATTACACTGTTAAGACAGCTTTTACAAATTATGGAACAGGACATTTATTTACAAGAGATCAGGCTATTCAAATTCTGCTTAATGACCCAAATTATTTATATGAACCCGAAAACGGAAATAGCTATAATTTTAAGATTTTCATAAAACTTAAAAATTTCAAACCAACTGAAGATTTTATTATAGTCTTATATAATGATAAGGAGATATTATTATCAGAAAAACCACAGGAAATTACTTATAATTCAAAAGGCAATCCTAAAAATGCTTTTTCTGAATTAAAACCAATAAATGAAGATTATATGAATATTACAATTAATGGTAAAACTTACTCTGCCTTTTTAAAAAGAAAATTAGATGATACATTTAGAGCTCTTTCTATTAATGAAAAAATGAATAATGTTCTTGGTTTTGAAGATAATAAAGGTACAAAATATGTTTATTTTTATTCTCCAACTGACCCAGGAACATTTAAAAATGCCTCATTTTATAACTCAGTATTAAGAAAAAAATATCTGGGTGTTCTAGAACTTAAAAATTATGATGGAAAACGTTATAGACTTTCTTCCAGATTCATATACAAAAAATTCTCTGAAGCATATAGAATATATGAATTAAGAGTAAAACCCGTTTTCGTAAACAATAAAAAAACTTATAAAACTATAATTTTTAACACAAGAACAAATAAAGAACTAATTGACAGAGATAGTGCATTCTGGGATTATAACGAAAATGGAGATTTAATCAGATTAATAGGGTATTCATCTTTTGTAGGAACTTATCAATTTGACAGAATTAGAAAAGATCCTAAAATATCCGGACCTTTTTTCAAAATTTTTACATGGACATTTACATATGCCGCTCTAAGTGTTTTATTTAGTTTTATTATTGGTATGATTTTAGCTCTTATGCTCAATGATAAGTTTATGAAAGGTAGAATATTATACAGAACTCTACTTATTATTCCATGGGCTGTTCCTGCATTCATTTCTGTTTTAATATGGAGAAATGGTTTTTTCAATGAAACTTATGGTATTATTAATAGATTTATTATTACAAATCTGGGATTAGACCCAATAAAATGGTTAAATGATCCTTTTTGGGCAAAGGTTGCTGTTTTAATGGTAAATACGTGGCTTGGCTTCCCATACATGATGACAATTACATTAGGAGCATTACAAAGTATTCCTGACGAACTATATGAGGCTTCTTCAATTGATGGAGCTACGCGATGGACTCAGTTTAGAAAAATTACACTACCATTATTGATGGTATCATTAACCCCCCTTCTTGTTAGCAGTTTTGCATTTAATTTCAATAATTTCGTGAATATCTATTTATTAACTGGAGGCGGACCTGCCATGCCCGGTGCTACAACACCTGCAGGTTCAACAGATATTTTAATTTCATATACTTATAAATTAGCTTTTGAGGGTTCTCGTGGTCAAGATTTTGGTTTTGCAAGCGCAATTTCCATATTGATCTTTGCAATTGTATCTGGTATTAGTTATTTCAACTTTAAATTATCAGGAGCTTTTGAAGAGGTGAGCAGATAATGATGATTCAGAAAAAAAATTATATATTAAGACATATTTTTTTGATAATAGTTATAATTCTCGTACTTTTCCCTCTTGTCTGGGTCGTTACAACATCAATAAGAAGAGATAATGCAGCATTTTCACCTAAACTTTTTTCCTCAAGAATTACATTAAATTATTATAGGGATTTACTATTCCCAAAAGCCACTGTCCCTGAATTAATAAAAGATATAAATGGAACGGCACATTTTATAGGTGAAAATTCTAAATTAACCTTTGATGAAGCAAACAAGAAACTCTTTAATGAATTAAAAGATTTTGAAATATATATAGATGAAACTAATGAATATTTAAATAATATCCAGAAAAGATTTATCGATATGCAAAAATCATTGTATGGTAAAGATATGGATAATATTATAGAAGATATTAATAAAGCCCGTATAAAAGAGTTTGAAAAGTTAGAAAAAATGGAGGATTTGTTTTTAGAAGGTTCGTTTTTATCTGATGTCAATTTAGAATCTATCAATTCTCAGAAAGAGGAACTAAATAATGCAATCACAAACTATTACTATCTAAGAACTGAAATATTAAATTTGCTATCAGACATTAAAAAAACAGATGATAATAGCAAATATTATGATAATACTATATACACCATCTTTTCAATAAAACCAAATTACACCTTATGGAAAATAAAAAATTATAAAAAATGGGTAAAGATCGAAAATAATGAAAAATTATTAATATTAAATACCAAAATTAAAAATTTATCAAATGAATGGAAAAATATACTTTCAAAAGCAAAAAATATAGATAATGCTATGAATGCTTTGGAACAAAAATTTTTAGGAAAAGATTTAGAAAATATGAATAATTACAGCAGTGAAATAAAAAATATTCAAAAAGAACTGTCTAAAATAAAAAACAATATTTCAAAATCACAAAACATTGTATTGAAATATACAAGCGATCTAACATCTCTTTTAGAATTATATGCACCAGATAGTTTAAAAATAGAATCTGCCGTGAATATTTTAAAAAACTATAAAAGAGATAAAGTTAATTCTACTGAAGTTATGGCTTTATCTGAGAAAATTAATTTCATTTCAAATACTTTTGAAATCATTAATAAAAAAATACAACAATTGTCAGATTTTGAAATATTCAAAGATTCAATACAAAAATATTATGAATCATTCTTATGGTTAAAAAATAATTTAGAATATATAAATCCCGATCTAGAATACATTACTCCAGCATATAAAACCGTTTTTGAAATAATAGATAATATAGATTCAACATTAAATACTTTAAAAGCACTAACAATAAATTTAACAGATAATCTCGCAATACTGGAAAAATATCAAAATTCCTATAATCAGTTGGATTCTAAACTAAAAGCTTTTTCTACAAAATATGATGAATTATATAATAAAAATAAAACCGTATTAGACAATTTTAAAAAATTAAAAAAATACGGGGAATTCCTTATAATAAAAAGCTTTTCCAACTTAGAAATAAAAAATTATTATGAATCAGAATTTTTTGCAGATTTATTGAATTCGAAATTATTTGAATTCTATAAACCTCTAAAAAGAGATTTAATCGTATTTACATTGAGAAATAATATAGAAGAAGCTAAAAACAAATTTTACCTTAGTATGAATTCTTTTGAAAAACTGATCTCTGAAATTAACCCCAATATAGAAAAATTAAAAAGTAATGCAAATGATTATTTGAAAATTAATTATAATGGATACACAGCTGATATATTACCTATTCTTGAAATTTCTTCAATATATAATTCTAAATTTGGCCCAGTAAAAGCAAATATTTCAAGGTCTTCAAGAATTGTTTCAGATCTTGCAGATTCAGTAAAATATAAATCATTAAAAACTGATTTGAGAAAAATTGATGCAGATATTTATGATTTACTTGATAAATGGAATCCAAAACAAAGAAAACCATTTTTACGATGGTTGTTAAATTCTATAATCGTAGCTGGTGTTACATCAATATTAACAGTTTTGATGACAGCTGTTGCAGCTTATCCGTTTAGTAGAATGAGATTTTTTGGAAGAAAAGAAGGACTTTTATATTTAATGTTAATTCAGATGTTCCCTGCAATAATGTATATGGTAGCATTATATGGAATTTTAAAATTCATGGGGGATTATTTTGGGTTTATAGGACTTGATACACTTGCCGGATTGATTTTTGTATATCTTGGGGGAGTTTCATTCAATATGTGGTTAATAAAAGGATATTATGACACTATACCAGATTCTTTAGAGGAATCTGCTATGATTGATGGAGCAACAAGATTTCAAACTTTCTGGTTAATTGTTTTGCCACTTGCTTCACCTATTTTAGCAGTAGTCACTATACTTTCATTTATGGGAACCTTTAATGAATTTGTATTAGCAAGAATTGTTCTGGCAAGCGAACAGAACTTCACCTATGCTGTAGGATTACAAACTTTTTCTTCCGGTCCGTTTGAAACTGAATGGGGATTATTTACAGCTGCCGCTTTACTTGGCGCAGTCCCAATGGTATTATTATTCCTATCTATGCAAAAATATCTTGTTGGTGGTTTAACCCAGGGATCTGTAAAAGGATAATATATACTTTTGAAATCCGAGAATTTCTGGTATAATTATAATAGAAATTCTCGGATTTTTTCATTTTGCTTTAAAAAACTATTTTTAGGGGTGGGATTTTGTTGAAAAATATTTTAATTGCTATTCGACCTTTTTCTTTTATTGCTACTATTTTACCTGTAACTGCTGGTGCAATGATTGCTGAAAATTTCTCTTTTTCTTTATACATTATTTCGCTTCTCGCTGCAATTTTTATTCATGCTGGTGTAAATACTACAAATGACTATTTTGATTTTAAAAAAGGCATTGACACAAAAGATTCTTTAGGGTCAAGTGGTTTATTAATTAATAATATTTTAAAACCCAAAGATATTTTTATCATAAGTATAATATCTTATATTTTATCCATAATTTTAGGTTTATTTCTGATTTATAAAGTAGGTATTGGCATTTTTTGGTTTGGCTTATTGGGAATTATATTAGGTTACTCTTATACTGGATTTCCTTTGCATTTAAAGTACAAAGCACTTGGAATTCCTCTTGTGTTTACTTTAATGGGCCCTTTAATGGTGCTTGGTTCTTATTATGTTCAAACAAAACATCTTTCAGATATTGTCTTTTTACTTTCAATACCAATCGGAATATCCACAATATTAATACTTCTTTCAAATGATATAAGAGATATAGAACATGATAAAAAAAGCAAAATAATCACGTTACCTATACTTTTAGGTGAAAAAAAATCTATTATTCTTTATTTAATCCTTGCGATTTCAATTTATTTTTTTATTTTTTATTTAATTTACATAGGTATTTTCAACTTTTATGCAGTATTGTCATTATTTTCACTTTTTATATACATTCACATTTTTAAAAAATTTTTACATCATTCAAGTAAAAAAGAAATTGCAATGGTTGATCGTTTTTCCGCTATTGCAGAGATTATATTAACTATCACTATTTTAATAGCTTTAGTTAATTAGAGAAAATCTAATAATAATATTTTTTCACTGTATTTTCCTTCAAGAATATCTTTAATGGATACATTTTTTATTATTTCATAAAAAATTTTATTCATCCAATTCCAGAAATTTTGAGCTTTGCAATTATTGAATTTCGGACAATTCTCAACACATACAACAATAGATATGTCCTGATCAAATGCTTTTATAATATCCAATAAAAAGAGCTCATTCGATGGTTTGTGAGCGTAAAAACCTCCTCTTCTCCCTTGAATAGATTTAATAATCTCTTTTGACTTTAAATAATATAAAATTTTTGTTGTAAATTTATATGATAAAAATTCTTTTTGTGCTATTTCTTTTGAAGATAATACTTTATTTTCCAAATATAATCTTAAAACTATTCTTAATGCATATCTTATATGTTTTTGATTAAACATGTATTCGCCTCCTAAAAATTTTATATTATATTAATTATTATTTTTTATTTTAAATAAACTATGGGGGATATAAATATGGATAATATAATGAATTATCAACTTGAAGTAATAAAAATAATGAAAAAATCTTTAAAAAATAATTTACCGAAACCTATTTTTGAATCTCTTCCAAAATATGGTAAAATGCTCAGAACACAACTTGGTATTTTGATGTTTGATAAGTATTCATTTAAAATCAACAAACAACACATTCATACTTTTGCAGCTATAGAATTAATACATTTAGCTTCTTTATTACATGATGATGTAATAGATGGTGCAAAAATTAGAAGAAATAAAAAAACTATAAATACCATTTTTTCTACAGAAACTGCTATCACCGTTGGAGATATTATTTTAATTATAGCTTTTCAACTCATAGAATCTTTAAATTTAAATATTTTGAGAGAATATTTTTTATATTCACTCAAAAATATGGCAAAAGCAGAATTAATAGAACAATTGAATAAAAATAAAATTATTTCAAAAAAAATATATTTTGAAATAATAAAAGGTAAAACGGGAGCATTATTTGGTTTGTCTGCTAGTCTTCCTTCAATTTTCAAAAGAAGTTTTAATAAAAAAGATTATAAAATTGGAGAAACTTTAGGTATATTATACCAGATATTCGATGATATTAATGATTTTAAAAAAACAGAAAATACTGGAAAAAGCACTTTTTTAGATATAAAAAATGGAATAATATCTTTTCCTATTATTTTAGCTTTCGAAAAAGATTTAAATAATGTAAAATTCTTAATAGAAAACAAAGAATGGGAAAAATTATTAATTTTTTTAGAAGAAAATGATATTATCAATTATTCAAAAAAAATATTATTCAAAAAAATTCAATCTTTTAAAAAACAATATAACTGGCTTTCAGAATATATCGATAATACATTCAAAATAAATTAACAAGCCTCCATTAGGAGGCTTGTTAATCTTTATTTAAACTTTAATGCTATAGCTCCAAAATGAACAGCGTGTTCTGTTGCTGCATTATCAAACAATGCAACAGCAAAATAATACGTTTTCGACAAGTCATCAAACTCTATATCATATCCTATTGGATCGCCTATTGTAACTAATCTTCTTTTAAATTCAATTGTCCATATACCATTCTTCCATTTTGCCTCCGTTAAAACATCTCCTCTCCCACCATTAAATGGTTCTACTATTATACCAGGAATCATAATATCCTTTGGCACGACATTTCCATCTTCATCAATTAAATCTGTACCTTTAATTTTAACTATTCTTTTAGCTTCTCCAAGCCTTATTTCGGATGTATATATCCAATATCTTTCACCTTTTCCAGGTAACCAATACATTGGAACTTTTATTCTATTTATTGTTTGATCATTATTTTTATATCCTCCACTAGTTTTCATGTCTCCTTTTCTACCATTAGTTTCAGAATATATTAAATGTTTATCATCGGTTTGACCAACTGTTCCTGACCGAACATATTTAAAATGCCAAATATCGCCAACTTCTTCAGATGAATTTGTTGCTTTATATGGCGGATGACAAACAACCATACAACCTACTTCATTAAATCCTTTTATAGAATCATTAATATTCCATAAAAAAGCAAATTTGTCTTCATACATTGCAGGTTCAATTACTTTTCCATTTTTTATTATCGGATGTTTTGGACCATGAACCCATTTTCCATCTTTAAACATCCAGGGTTGTCTCTTAATAGTCATTTTATCATCTTTATATTGAACAAGAAAGTATATATAATCATTATCATAAACAGATTTTAAAGTTACTTTATAAAAATATTCATTTTCATTTATTTTTGCAACTTCAGGATTATTAAAACCTTCAAAGTAACTAGGAACCTTAAGATCTAATTCAATAGGTTTCGCTTTTTTCCAAACTTCATCAATTATCCCATCCAATTTTGGTCCTTTCTCTACCTTGACGGAAATCAGGTCAATAGAATAAATAAATACTGAACTTACTAAAATTATAAATATTAAGATTTTTTTCATATTAATCACCTCCTTATCATCTCCTTATTCAGAAGAATCTAATTCTTTATTATTCTTCCAAACTTCATCAAAAAGTTTAAATTCTCCCTCATCTGAAATATCATGACAAGAAAAACAATTCCCATCAAAATGTTCACTAAAATAATGAATTGGATGAATTATCTTTTTAAATGACTTTTCCCCTAAATTCTCATGACATAATAAACAATATAAAACGCCCTGTTCATCTACAGTTTCTTTTCTTAGAGCTGGATGTTCTTCTATTTTCTTTACTTCTGCATATAACGTGTAATCAAACACCTCTTCACCTCTTGTTACAACTTTATGACAACTACTACATCCTCTTTCTTCAAGATGTAAAATATCATCTTCATCCTCTTTTTCTGTGTCTGCAAAAACAATTAATGAGAATAATATCAAAGCTACAAACAACATCGTTATTTTTAAAATTTTCATTTTATCACCCCCCTATATAAGTTTTGGATCATTATTTTTTTTCATATAAATCTCAGGATAATTGTCAACACAACCCTTCTCTTGCATTTCTATTTTCAATGATTCTTTCAATGATAATAATTCTATTTTTAATTTTTCAATCTTGTCTAATACTTCATCAATATATTTTATACTATTGGTGACTATATTTATATTTTGTCTTCCGCAATAGGGACATTCTGTTATTATTATAGTGTGTAATTTCTGTTGTTTATCTATAATATAAGATTCACCACAATAAAAACACTTTACTGTTCCTTCTGTTTCCACATATGGAAGATACTTTCGATCAATTTTATTCATAAAATCACCTACCCAAATTTATAAAGAATTCCATAATTTCCTTTTGGATATTTCCAATCTATATTATTATAAGGACATACTATTCTACATGTTCCACATTCAAGGCATCCTTCAAATTTAATTTCCATTATTTCCCCTTCCCATTCATAAACTCCTGCTGGACAACAATTTATACATGGTTTGTTCTCACATTTTTCACAAACTCCCATATCCTTTATTTTTAAATGTGAATTTTCTTCATCTGCTCTATATCTATTTAAAAATAGTTTATCTTCTATTCTCATTATCTCACACCTCTCCAAAATTTCAATGCATCAAGTGCTATTCCTATTAATCCTCTTTTTTTTCTAATCATCTCAAATATATCTTTTTGCATATCCCATTTAGGCGTACCATCGATATTTAAAAATTTATAAGCAGCATCGTTCACTAATGCTGGGTATACTTCAAAAAATTGGTGGTTTTTTTCCATAATTGTTGTAAGATCTTTATACTTTTTTAAATCTTTTATTATAAATGTCTTTTTCAATTTTAAATAATATTTTTTTAATGTTTTTGCTGAAAAATCATTTTTTTCAAATGCTTCTATTAAAGTATTGGCTGCTAGCATCCCAGAAGTAATAGCATGATTTGAACCTTCTCTATGTATTGAATTAACCATCATACCAGCATCACCAACAACCAAAATATTATTACCATAAATTTTTGGCATAGCATAATATCCACCTTCCGGTATTAAATGCGCCATATATTCATTTGCTGAATTTTTGTATTCTCCTAATAAATCTGTAATTATTGGATTATCTTTCAATTTTTGTAATAATTCATATGGTCTAATTGAATTATTTTTCATTAAATCCTCCAATAAAACCCCCGCTCCTAAAGATATTGATTCTTTATTAGAATATAAAAATGCTATTCCCATCATTCCATTTGACCAACTTCCTATTATTTCAATTGTTGCACCTTCTCCGAATCTTACGCCAAAAATATCATTTATTTTTTCATTTGGCATTGGAATTATTTCTTTTACTGCTATAGCAACCATTTTAGGCTTAATATCTTCTTTTCTTAATCCGGCTTTTATTGTTAAAATCGGATTAACTCCTTCAGCTATAATTACAGCTTTGCACTTCAAATTTCCTTCAGGTCTTGAAGTTTTCACCCCTATTAATTTTCCATCTTCGTAAATAAAATCTTCTACTTTTGTCTTTGGAATTATCAATCCTCCAACTTCTGATACTTTACCTGCAAACCATGAATCAAACTTCGCTCTTAATACAGTATATGCATTAGGATTATCTTTCCATTTTTCATTTCTATGACCTATTTTAACAACACCATCATCATTTAATATCCACATATTTTGCTCTATTATATTTCTTTCTACTACTTTTTTCTTTATTAATTCATTAATTATGTTCTTTGAAATTAATTTTTTTAACGGATCTAAATATAAAACCCCTCCCATCACATTTTTTGAACCAGGATATTCTCCTTTTTCAATAACTGCTACGTTTATTCCTGCTGTGGCTAATTTATATGCTGCAGATAATCCTGCTGGCCCTGCACCTACAATTATTACATCGTATTCAATCATTTTTTCACCCCGCTTTTTAATCTTTTCTCAATTTCTTCAATTAAAGCGGGAACTATTTTATGTAAATCACCTACTATTCCGATATCAGCAATATCAAATATTGGGGCCTTCTCATCTTTATTTATTGCTATTATAATATTAGATTCTTTAATACCAACAATATGTTGAATTGCTCCGGAAATTCCACATGCAAAGTATACGATAGGTCTAATAGTTTTTCCTGTTTGTCCAACCTGATGTTCAGATTCAATCCATCCTTTTTTTACCGCTGCCCTCGATGCTCCTACTTCTCCGCCTAAAAGTTCTGCTAATCTCTTTAACATCTTAAAACCTTCTTTTCCGCCAACACCATTCCCACCAGAAACAACTATTTGAGCATATTGCAAATTAGAACCACTTTTTACAGGTATCGCTTCTATTATTTCTATAAGATTATCTATCTGATTAAATTGGTATTCTTCTATTATTATCTCACCTCTTTTATTAAAATCTAAAGAAGATTCTTTCATAACGCCAGGTCTTACAGTAGCCATTTGCGGAGTATGTTCTGGACAAAAAATTGTTGCCATCAAATTTCCTCCAAATGTTGGTCTAGTCATAGCAAGTAATTCTTTTTCCGGAATAATATCAAGGCCTGTACAGTCAGCAGTTAATCCTGTTTTCAATTCTGTTGCAATCATTCCTGCTAATTCTCTTCCTTCTAATGTTGCTCCTATCAAAAATATTTCAGGTTGATATTTTTTTACCATTTCAACAATAACTTTTTGATATTTATAATTTATATAGTCATTTAATTCTGAACTTTTTACATATAGTACTTTATCAGCTCCATGATAAATGGTTTCTTTGCATATATGCTCTAAATCTTCACCTAAAATTACTCCCCAAACGTCACTTCCTTCAAGTTTAAAAGATAAATCTTTTGCTTTTGAAATTAATTCCCATGAAACAGGATGTGCTTTTTTTCCTATGGTTTCTATAAATACAAAAATGTGCGAATGTTTCATAGTTTATCACATCCTAAAATTTTTTCAAACATTTCGGAAAGCCTTATTGATTCAAATGATTTTAAAACTTCAAATAATTTTTCCACAACTTCCTGCGGGCTTTCATTTTTTGATATTATATCTCCACCTTTTCTTGCCGGAGGAATATTCGTTCTTACAACTCGAGTTGGAGAACCAAAAAAACCACATTTTTTTAAATCTGCTCCTATATCTTTTGCATTAAAGATTTTAGGTTGATATTTTATAGCTTTTATTAAATCTGGTAAAGAACCATATCTTGGAGTTCCGAACTCTTCAGTAATAGTTAATAAGGCTGGTATTTTTATTTTTATTCTTTCATACCCTCTATCCAATCTTCTTAAAGCTATTATATGTGTATCATTTATTTCTTCGATTTTTTCCACATAAGCCCCCAAAGAATACTTTCGTCTTGTTGCAATTCCTGGTCCCACCTGTCCTGTATCCCCATCAGCTGCCTGCTTACCAGTGAGTATCAAATCAAATTTTCCAAATTCTGTTTCTATTTTGTTTATTCCTAAATTTAATGCATAAGTTGTTGCGAGTGTGTCTGCTCCTGCAAATGCCCTATCACTTAACAGAAAAGCTTCGTCAAGACCAAAAATCATCGCATCTCTCAAAGCATTTATTGCCTGTGGTGGACCCATTGTTAATATTGCGACTCTCGCAGAATATTTTTCTTTCAATTGTGCTCCTAATTCAAGTGCTTTTAAATCATCTGGATTTATAACAGCAGGAATACCCTCCCTAATTAAATTATTTGTTTTGCGATCTATTCTTACATTTGATGTATCTGGTATTTGTTTAATACAAACTAAAACATTCATAAAAATCCCCCCTCATGCATAGCTATGCAATCCATATAACAAATAATTTACTCCAAAAAATGTAAATATCATAAGAATGAAAGCTACAATTGCTAAAATTATGCTTTTTTTACCTTTCCAACTCATCAAATATCGCGAGTGTAAATACCCAGCGTAAAAAAACCATGTTATCAAGCTCCATGTTTCTTTCGGATCCCAGCTCCAAAATCTTCCCCAAGAATATTTTGCCCATATTGCACCAAATATTAAAGCTCCAAGAGTAAAAAAAGGGAAACCTATTAATATAGATTTATAAGTCAGCTCATCCATTTTTTGTTTTTTTTCAGGATCTTTGGAAATTAAATATATTAATGCCGAAGCAAATGAAATTATAAAAAAGACTTCTCCTATAAAAGCAAATGAAACATGCAAAACTAACCAATAACTTTGCAATGCTGGAACTGGTGGAGATATTTCAGAGGATACTAAAGGGGATGATGAAATTGCAAAAAAAGATGTTAAGGTAGCTATTGATACAAAAATAACCTGTTTATTTATTTTATATTTTTTATAAAAATAATACACTACAAAAGTACCTAACCAAGCTATAAAAGTCACTGCTTCAAATGTAGAGGTTATTGGAAAAAATCCCATTTTTATACCTCTCAACAAAAGTCCTGGTGTTTCAACAAATCCTGCAATCAATAATACATATACACTTGTTTTTTCAAAAACATCTTTTTTTGAAAATAATGATATTATAGAAATTATTAATGCAACTAAATAAATACCAAAAGATATAGTATAAAATGTTATATCTGTCATATTCTCCCCCCTAAAATTCGGATAGATATTTTTTTTCATATATTATTACTTTTATTTTATCTTTTTCTTTATAAGCTATTATTTTATTATAATCACGCTTTATTGAAAAAATAACACCCAATGATATAATTAATAAAGCTATAAACATTCCAGTATCCCCTTTTGATGTACTATATAACAATCCTGTTTTTTCAATTTTTTCATATCCTATTATTTTTGCTTTAATATTAAAGCCAGGAGGATCTGAAGGATAATCTATTTTTTCAAAAACCCATTGTCTCGCAAGTTTTATCCCTAAATAATCATAGTATTCAACTAAAATTGCAGGATTAACAGGATCATTACTCATATTAAAGATTTTTCCATTTTTCACTTTAAGATGAGGGATAAATCTACTTATTTTTATATGATAATTTTCAACATCAAAATCTTTTAACTCAGGACCTTCATAAGTATAATTCAATCCATCAAAATACAATTTTACATTCCATCCTATTTTATAAGACCATTGATATAATCTTCCATGTTCTAAATTTAAAGGTTTGTTAACTTCAATATTTGCAATATTATTTTTGTATTTCACTTTGGATATCCAATCTTTTACCATTCCATTATCATAGTTTTCAACAATAAAATCCATAAGCATAAGCTTTTCATCTTCTATTTGAAATTCATCACCTGGAGATAAATAAAATGTTTCTGTTTGTGTTGTTAAACCTATTATCAACCCACTTATTATAGCTATTAATATCCCAATATGTATAAAATCAGGACCTATCTTCCCAATTAAAGATCTTACTGCAAATATTTCTCCTTCTTTTATTTTTACCTTATACTTGCTTTTTTTTAGTTTTTTTATCAATTCATCCATATTCCCTTCAAAATATACAATATTATTAGTGTTCACATTATTTGAAAATATAACTGGATATATTTTTAAAATTCTAAATAAAGTACAAAAAAGTGTATTTATAAAAAATAAAGATAATAAAAAACCAAAAAGTATAGAATTTGAGTAATGATCTAATTGTAACAATACTATTAATTTTCCAAAAAGAGCGCCATATTTTGAATAATAATATTCAGGTATTTGATGTTGTGGAACAAATGTTCCCAATGCAGAAAAAATAGAAATAATTATCATTAATATTACAGCCAGTTTGATTGATTTTAACCATTTAAAAATCATTTATTCCCCTCCCATTCCTCTATACCATGAACAAAATTATAATGGCAATCAAAACAAGATAACCCCTGTTCTTCAACCTTTAATTGTTCATGTATCTTCATACCATAAAATTCTACTTCCATATAAGGTTTTTCTTCTCCCTCAGCATGACATTCTAAACATGTATCAACGGAAAGATTTTCTTCTAAAGCAATTTTTTCCCAGTGTTCTTTATAATTTTTATACCAATCTTCTCTATTTTCAGGATGCCCTTCTGTAAAATAAATCCATGCTTCTTTTAACCCACCCAATTTTGCTTTTGTAAACCCTGTTATATCATCAGGGATATGGCAATCAGCACAAGAAACATCTGCTTTACCATGAGGTGATTCATAAAATTCTTTTTTAAAATACGGATGACAACTTAAACAAAATGCATCTGTAGAAGTTACCTCTATAGTTATTACAAGCAATATTCCTCCAATAATAATCACTATCAATAAAATTAACATAAGTTTCTCAAATGGTTTTATCAAATTAAGCAATACACTTATTGCTAATGATGCAAAAAGGAATAATGAAATTATGAATTCTACAATTAATTTTAAAAAATTTGTTATTTTTCTCATATAATCACCTCAATGGAATTATTATAATCACCAAAACTAACCATATAATATGAGTATATATACTTACAGCCACATTTCCTGTAATATAATAAGCAAAAGAAAAAATAAATCCAATAATAAAGGCAGATAAAATTAAAATCACATTTTGTGTTGGTATATATATAAATGCATATAATAAAGAAGATAATAATAAAGCAATAATTGGGTTATTTACTTTATCTATAATAAATTTACTAATGAACCCTCTCCATATTATTTCCTCAAATAATGATATGAAAAATACTATCATAAGAATTGCCAGGAATTTCTGATTGTTTATTACATAATAAAAACTTTCTATTTCTTCTCTAAATATTTCAAAAAAATTCACTATAAATCTAAATATCCAAAACATAAAATATAATAATATAGATATCCAGAATATCATAACAATTTCTATCATATTTACTTTAATATTAAAATCTCCTTTCAATATCACTGATAAAAAGGATATGAAAAACATTAAAATAAGCATTGTATAAAAAGATTTGTTTGAGAAAAAAACATAATATGCAGATAAATAAGAAAAAAATAATACTATAAAAAAACTTATAAAACTTATTTTTTTATTCATTTCATCCCCCCTTAAGCAATAAATTAAATACAGATTACAAAAAAATTACTATAAAAGCATATAAATATTTTATTAATTTTTTATTCACTAAAATTATATACCTATTTTTGATATATTTCAATATCGGAATATTTCGATTTTTAAATATAATTTAATTATACTATACTTAATTAGTATTATTTTGTTATAATCATATTTTTATATATTTTCTACTAAAAAACTGGAAGTACAATTATATACTTCCAGTTTTTTAATTATTAATATTAACTTTTCATATTCCTATTTCTTGTGTTCTTAAATATTTAATTTTACCTTTACTTTTCAAAATTCCCAATATATTGCTTTCTTCATTTTCTTCAATAGCTATTTCAAATCTTACATCAGTCATAAATTCCTGATTTGTAATTTTCCAGCCATTTACTCTTTTTAATAACCTTTCAATTTCTGCATATCTGGAATAATCAGTTTTAACTTCATATATTTTTAAATCTATATATTTTCCTATTTTTGAATTTAATACTGTTTCTTCCGCACAACTGGAATAAGCATCTATTAATCCTCTTACACCTAATTTAATTCCACCAAAATAACGTGTAACTACAACTACTATGTTAATCAAATTATGTTTTTCAATAATACCAAAAATTGGCTTTCCAGCTGTTCCAGAGGGCTCTCCATCATCGGAATAATTAAATTTATTTTCTTTAACTTTATACGCCCAACAATTATGAGTGGCATTTCTATATTTAGATGAAATTTCTTTTATAAATTCTTTTGCTTCTTTTTCTGTATTTACTTTCTTTACATTGCCAATAAATTCAGAACGTTTTATTTTTATCCTTGTTTCAACTGGACTTAATATTGAAAAATATATTTTGATCACCTCTTTTTTTAATAATATAAAAACTCTCAGCTAAGCTGAGAGTTTAGACTTATTTTTTATTAAAATAATTCTGCTTTTCCATTAGAGCCAAGAACTTCCATTCTATCTGTTATTACTTTTATAGTATATTCTCTTGCCAATTTAAAATATTTCCTTGGATCAAATTCTTTTGGATTTCCATTTAAAAATTCTCTTAAACCAGCAACAAAGGCTATTCTTAAATCCGTATCTGTATTTACCTTATTAATTCCATATTTTACGGCCTCTCTTAATATTTCAGATGGAACTCCTTTAGCACCTCCAAAATCTGCTCCGTGTTTTTCTGCTATTTCCACAAATTCTGGAACTACCGAAGATGCACCATGTAAAACAAGAGGTCTTTTAACATATTCTTTTACTTTTTTTATTCTATCATAATCTATTTTAGCTTTACCTTTAAATTTGAAAGCTCCATGTGATGTTCCAACTGCTGGTGCTAAGAAATCAACATCTGTTTCTTCAACAAAGATTTTTGCTTCTTCGGGATTTACCAAAACATTTTCTTCTGCTACTGCTTCATCTTCAACACCTGCTAATTGACCTAATTCTGCTTCTACTGAAACGCCTGCTGCGTGAGCTATCTTTACTATTTCTTTTGTTATTCTCAAATTTTCTTCAAAAGGATGTTCTGAAGCATCTATCATAACTGATGAATAACCAGCTTTTATTGCTGCAACTATATATTCAAAACTTTTCCCATGATCAAGATGCAAAGATACTGGTATATCTACCTGCGCTGCAAATGTTTTTACCATTTTAACAAATATTTCTGCACCTTTCCTGAAATCTCCATTCCCGGCATATTTCATTGCTCCTTGACTTGTTTCAATAATAACCGGTGAATTCATTTTCACTCCAGCTTCAATGATATAATGTAAAAATTCAAGATTATTAATATTTAAAGCTGGAACACCATATCCATGTTTATCTGCATTTTCTAAAATAACTTTAGTATCTACATAAGGCATTTTAACCCCTCCCAACAATAAATTTAATGTTCAAAGTTATTATATCATAATACTGTTAAATCTCTTCTAACCAATTTACATTATCCAAAACAATTGCCAACTCTTCGAATAACTTTTCAAAAAATGCTTTTTTCAATCCTTTTGTCTTAGATGCATAATGATCTATATTCCTTAAAATTGAATATGCAGAATCCTTTGAAATTATATTTGATAATTCTTTTATATTTTCAGCCATTATTTTATATTCATAATTATCCAGTATTTTTATAATATCATCTTCTTCAAGATTTTCGATGTATTTATTTATTCTTAATATCATTGTATTTTTTTCTGATATATTCATTTTCTTTATCTTATTTAGGATATTATTATCAAGTTCAAAAAGAATTTTTTCTGGTATTGGATAGTCTTCGCTATTTTCAAGAAAATTAACAAACGTTCTTGCAGCCTCTGGACCTACTATACCGGCTGCCAATATATAACCATATTCCTTAATTTCATCTTCAGTCATATTTTTCAAAACTCTATCTAATTTATACCAACTTCTGGGACTTGGTTTTAAATCTAAATGTAAAGAGACATTTTTTCCGTTTGAAATAAACTCAGGATATTTTTTTATAAAATCTATAATTTCTTTTGATATTTTCATTTCACTTGCCCATTGTACCCATTCCTCTGTATCTGCATTTAAATTAATATGAAAAAAACGGGACATAAATGCTGGATCTGTTATCAAATCTATCTGGTCATAATCTTCATCTGGTGGATTTGCAGCTGCTACTATCCAAGTACCTTCTGGCAATATGTGGTTGTGAATTCTTCTATCCAGCAATAATTGCATAATCGCATTTCTTATTGAACGGTGAGCTCTGTTTATTTCATCTATCATTATAATACTATTATCTTTCTCTGGCCACCAATCTGGTTTTAAAAAAACTGTTTTGTTATTATCTCTTGACGGTAATCCTATTAAATCTCCCGGTTCCATTTGAGATATAACCAGTATTATCAATTCTCTATTACTTTCTTTTGCAATTTCTCTTATTATATCTGTTTTTCCTACACCAAAATGCCCCCATATTAAAGGTATTTCACCTGACTCCATTATTTTTTTAGATAAAAATTTTATATCTTTTGGTTTCATAAAATCACCTACCCATTTGAATTGAATCTTCTTTTTGTAATTTCTTCCTGAACTTTCATATACCCATTCTTTATTGCTAATTTTCCTTTATTTGTAGTTTTAAGCTGGTTTTTTATTTTCTCCATCTCTGGTTTTATTTTATCCATTCTTTTTTTATCATCTTCCAATAGTTTCTTTACTCTATTTATTATCAAATCTGAAGTAGAAAATCTTTCCATCTTTTGTAGTACTGTTTTTCTTTGCTCAAGAATTCTTGGAAGAACTTCATAATCTTCATTTAATATTATTCTATCAATTAATTTTTCAAGATTATCAAGATTTTCAATTAATTCTTTTACTTCTTTTATATTTTCCATTTTAAATCCCTCTTTTTTGAGATTTTTTATCTCTTAAATAAGCCTTGATATATTCTATTTCTTCAACATTCATACCATAATCCCACCAATATGGCAAAATTGAATTATTCAAAAGTAGAGGATCCGTATCTATTTCAAGCCATCCTTTTGATACTAATTCCATATATTGTGGAGTATTTGGAATTGGTGTAAACTCATTAACAGATGGTATAATACCAAGTTCCATACAAAAATCTATTCCTTTTATTACGTCATTAACTTTTTGTCCTGGTAAATTTGCCATTATATAAGCTGACGTTTCATTTAATCCTTCATTTAATAAATAATTCGAAGCTCTAATTAAATCTTCGTTGCTTACCTTACCACCTGTTTTTTTCTGCATTTCTTCGTCTGATGTTTCATAACCCAACTTTATTACTTTAAAATTAGCTTTTGAAAAAAGTTTTGCTATTTTTCTATTGACTAATTTTGCATGAATACCATTTGGCAAATGATATCTAATTTTAAATTGAGAAAGCTTTTCTAATAGTTCTTCCTTTTGAGGATGTATCAAAAATGCATCATCAAAAAAAACCACATCTTTAACTTTCTTTTTTGATAAAACATTTTCTATTCCTTTTATTATTTTTTTCACACTTCTTATTTGATATTTCCACATACGTGGTGTTACGCAATATGTGCATTTAAACGGACATCCTATTGAAGAAGTTATTACTATATAAGGTACATCAGAATATAAATCATAGAAAGGATCAAGTTCTTCAAACCAGTCTATATTTTTTATATTTATATTATAAAAATCAAAAAGCTTTTTAATTGCAATATTTCCTGTTCCATTAATTACTTTAACATTCAATTTTTCAAATGTTCTTTTTGCATGAAGAGGCATAACATTTACATATATTCCACCTAAAAATATTGGTTTCTCTGGAAATACTTTTCTTATTATTTCTATAGTTTTATAAACTCCATAATACCAATAAGTCATTACAGACGTAACAATAATTCCATCTACGTTTTTATATTCCTTTAATTTCTTTATAAATACTTCTTCTGGCAACCCATATCTTTTAAATTTCCTTGGAATATCTTTAATAATTTCCGGTTTTTCCACCTGTTCATAATAATATTTACCCGTTCCGTAATATCTATCCTTAATAAAATTTATTTCTTTAAAATATTCATCGTATCTATTCATTAAATCTATTAAATTAACTTCAAATCCATGATATTTTAATATACTTCCAATATATAATAAACCTAATGGTTTTTGCCAGAAATCATATGCTGCTGTATCATATACCCAGGGATTTATAAGCAGAAAATGCTTCATTGTTATCTCCTTTCATACATCTCATAAAAAACATTCAATCCTTTAAGAGTTAAATATTGATCATATATATTAAATTCTGGAATAACCCCTTTTAAGGATTTTCCAATTCCTCCTGTTATAACAATTTTGAATTTAGTATCATATTCTTTTTCAATATCTTTCAATAATTGTTGAATTCCATATACAACTGTTTTGATTATCCCTATTTGAATATTATCTATTGTATTTTTCCCTACTGAATAATTCAAAAATTTCAATTCTACCTGTGGTAATTTTGCAGTTTTAGAAAACAACGACATCATTTGGGTATTTATCCCAGGAATTATAGACCCACCTATAAAATTTCCTTTATATACTACATCTATTGTTATTGCCGTACCAAAATCTATTCCTATTGCATTATTTCCATAATATTTCTTTAAAGCTAATACATTTGCAACTCTATCAGCTCCAACCTCTTTTGGATAATCTACATCTAATTTCATATCCTTTATCTTAATTCCACTTACAAATACAGCATCTACATTATAATATTTCTTTGCATATCTGCTCAAAATATAATTTACAGATGGAACTACAGAAGAAATAACAACAGCATTTATATCTTTTTCACCTATATTTATTCTATTCAGTAAAGGAAAAAGGTGAGAATACAATTCATCTTCTGTTTCAAATGATTGTGTCCCTATTCGCCAAACACTTAAAAATTGGTTTTCATATAATCCAACAACTATGTGTGTATTTCCTACGTCAAATAACAACCTCATATTATTCCTCCCAGATTTCAGATGAAGCTTTTCTTAATCTATTCATTATAGAAATCCCAAGTCCTTCATCTTTTACCCCTTCTATTATTATTACATCATTATCCTTTCTGTCAGCATTTCTCAAAATATCAAATAAATTTACTGCAAATTTAAAATATTCATTTTTCCCTCCTGAAATTATTATATCATATGATTTGAAATATTTTGTATCTTCTTCAAATAACACAAGCAATGGTTTTTTATATCTTTTTATTATTTCTTTTATTATATCTATCCTTCTATTTGAATATTCAACTAAAATAGTTTTTTTATCAGGCGCATAATGACGATATTTCATACCAGGTGCTTTTGCAATATCGACTTTACTTTTCCCATATATGAAATCCGGAATTATAATATCTCCAAAAATTTCTTTTAATTTTTCTGGAATTATCGGCCCTGGTCTTAATAAAGTTGGGGTTTTTTCAGTCAAATCTATTACTGTTGACTCAAGTCCGAAATCCACATCTCCACCATCAATTATTATATTTACTCTGCCATACATATCTTCTATGACATGTTTTGCTATTGTAGGACTAGGTTTACCAGATAGATTTGCACTTGGTGCTGCAATCGGCGTATTTGAAAGTTCTATAAGCTTTTTAGCTATTGGATGTGCTGGAATTCTTACAGCCACTGTATCCCTATTAGCAGATACTATATCAGGAACTTTACTTTTCTTCTTTAATACAAAAGTTATTGGACCAGGTATCAAAACCTTTATTTTTTCAAATAGTTCTTCAGATATATATGCTATATCATGTATTTTTTCCGGACCGTCTATGTGTAATATCAAAGGATTATCAGAAGGTCTTCCTTTTGCCTTATATATTTTTTTTACCGCCATATCATTTAATCCATCTGCTCCGAGGCCATATACTGTTTCTGTTGGAAAAACAACCAGTCCTCCATCTTTTATTTTATCTGCTGCTAACTTTAATTTCTCAATTTCTATATTTAACGGATTTATCTTTATTATTTTAGTTTTTAATTTCATATTTTATAACCTCCTAAAAAATATATTCATCCTAACCGTTACTTTGAAAATATATTAGGCTGCCTAAAAAATCTAAGCGTAAATTGATATAATTGATTTTTTATTCTAATATAGGTTGTCTAAAAAGTCTCAAATGAAACGAAGGCTCGAAGATTGCCCTTAACACACCTACGGTGGGTTATTGGATTAAAAAATTTGATTTTAATAAAAAAACTTTTGAGCTATCGCTCTCTTACAGTGGGTAATTGGGAAAAATAATTTTTATTATATAATTATAAATCCTTTTCCCTTGGATTTTTTATACCTAAAAAATCTAAGCGTAAATGAAAGCCGTCAAAAAAACAGGATGTTTTTTTGAGCGAAGCTTTTTCATGGATGAAAAATCGATGCGACGGCTGAGAATGAATAATTTTAAGGATTAGCAATCAAGCTGCCTGAGTGAATTTGACTTTTTAGACATTGTAATTCTAATACTAATTTTTTATTTTTGTCTAATTTTTGTATAATTATTATTGTATAATAAAAATAATAAATATATTTGGAGGTTTGCAATGAAAATTTTCAAAAAAAAGATTGTCTGGGATATTTTATTCATTATATACCTTATTATATTAATATATTTTGCTACTGTTCCAAAACCACCATTTAATTATACACGATTTAAGGGTGAAGACAAAATCTGGCATTTTGTGGCTTATGCTGGAGGAATGTTTTTATTTTTGAAAAGTTATTTTAATAGAAAATTTTTCTTATATTTTTTTGGAAGTATCATTTTGACTCTTCCAGTTACAAGTGAATATATTCAGGCACTATCGCCTTACAGACAATTTTCTATGTTTGATGCTCTGGCAAGTTATGCGGGAATATTTGCTGTCACGTTGTTTATAATACTACAAAATATTATTAAAAAAAGGATTTCCTGATGGAAATCCTTTATTTTTTATCTTCTTTTATTATCTCTTCTTTCACATTAATATATTCTACTCCACCCTTTTCAATTTGAATCTCATCTTCACCTTTTTCCCATGCTTCAAATTTTTTCATAACAAGATCATATGTTTTTTCACTAACCTCTGGCAATTTCCCTCCTAATATTCCTTTAACATCATCAAAACCTTTTTTTACTGCGTCTTTTAATAAATTAATTTTGGATTTATCTCCTCCTGATATAGACTTTGCAAACTCTATTATTCTATCAGAAACAGCTTCAGGACTCCATTGTCCATCTTCCAATTCTTTTTTCATTTCTGCTTTTTCTGAATCTGTAATACCAAGTTGCTTTTTTATCTTATCTTCAACCCATGTTTTAAATTCATCATATAATTTTTGTGAATCTGCTTTTAATTCTTTCCACCGGTTTGGATTAATTTGAATATTTTTTTTCACCATAGAAGAGTACGTTGCTTTCATATACTCTATTTCTGTTTTCACATAAACATCACCTTTAAAATTTTTTTCTTTACTTTTTAATTCATTATTTCCTTTTTCTGATATTTTTTTTATACTGGAATACTTAAAATATTCAAAATTGTTATCGATTCTCATATTATCACCTCCATATTAAAAATCGACCATTTTTATATTTTATTAAATAAAAAGCTCCCATAAGGGAGCTTTTTATTGTATTTTAAATCTTTTTAATCCTTCTACGAGCGTTTCAGATTTTGCTTTTAACTCTTCAGTATAATCCTCCAATTGTTTCACACTCTCGCTTTGAGTATTTATAGATTGCGCAATACTGTTAATTTCATCAGATATCATTGATACTTCCTGAGTTATTTTATCCATACCATTTGAAACTTCTTCAGTTGAAGCACTCTGCTCCTCAGAACTGGAGCTTAAATCTTCGATATTTACAGTAATCTGTTGAATCTTATCCAATATTAATTTAAACTTTTCTTCTATCTTTAATGATTCATTTTCAACATTTTTAATTATATATCCCGTTTTCTCCGTTGCTTCGCTGGCATCATTCGCACCATTTTGAATCTCCAATAAAATCTGGGCTATTTGTTCAGTAGCCTTCTTCGACTCTTCTGCTAACTTTCTAATTTCATCCGCAACAACGGCAAATCCTTTACCTGCTTCTCCAGCTCTTGCTGCCTCAATTGCTGCATTTAATGCCAATAAATTTGTCTGTTCTGTAATGTTTTCTATAGTTTCCACTATTTGACCTATATTTTCTGCATTTGATACTAATTCTTTTACTGTATTCACTGTTTTATTTGATTGTTCCACCGCCTGAGATATTATTTCTGCAATTTTTACAACTGATTCATTTCCTTCTTTTGCTGTTTCTGAAACATCAAAAGCCTCTTTCGATAAACTCTGTGCTCTCTCTGAAATATTTTGCGCAGCGGCTGTTATCTCTTCTATACCTGAATTAATTTCTTCAACAGAAGATGCAGCTGAATCTGAACTTACATTTATTTTCTCAGTTTTTTCATTAATCATAAGCATTTGTTCAGTCTGAATTTCAACATTTTTATTTATATCATTCGCCATATTTTCCAGATCTTCAGAAGACTTTCTCACTTCCTTTAAATAATTAACAAGATTATCAGACATATAATTAAGAGATTCAGATATTTTCGCAATCTCATCTTTACCTTTTATTTCAAATTTTTGAGTTAAATCTCCTTCACCAAATTTTTTCACTTTTTCTGCCAAATCTATTAATGGCTTTGAAATAGAATTACCCAACACCAGTGAAATTATCAAAGATATTATCATTGCGATTAAAACCACTATATTAAAGAATTGTATTAACCTTTTTGTATCACCTAAAAGTTCACTTTCTGGAATAGATATTGCAGCAGCCCAATTTAAATTCTTTATTGGAACATAAAATAATATTCTTTTTTCACTATTACTTTCTATTTTTCCATATCCTTTTTCACCGTTTAGCATTTTATTTACTAATTCATTTAATCCATTATAACTAGAATCATATACATTTTTTCCAACAAATTCCTTCAAAGAATGTGCAACAATTATACCTTTAGAATCAACTATAAAACTATGAATATTTTTTTCTTCATCTGAAGTTAAAAAAGATAAAAATTTATTTATTGAAATTGTTGCTCCAATCAATCCAATTGTATTATTATTTTCATCTTTAATTGAATGAGCGACAACAACAATTGAAGAACCATCTGCTTTAGAAATCAACACATCACTAATGGCAATTTCACTACCGGCCATAATTTCTTTAAAATAATTTCTATCCTTTATATTTGTTTTCACATCTGAAGTTGTATAAGCATCGCCATTTATATTTGCAATAAATAACATAGAAAAATCATCTAATATTTTTAAATCCTTTTTTAACACCTCAATAGAATCTTTAAAATTCATGCTTTTTAATATTTTTTTATTAGAAACAAGTTCTATTTGATGAACCAACCCGTTGAAAAAATTTTCAATTTCTCTTGATTGTTGTTGAAGGTGTGAAAAAGAAGATTCAGAAGCCATATTTTTTAATGTATTTCCCAAATAAAAATACAAAAACAAACCCACAAAAATTCCTGCTGAAATAATAACCCCAGAAAATACCGCTGCAATTTTTGTTTTTATAGAACGCACCTTATTCACCTCCAGCTTTAAAATACTATTTGCATTTTTATTATACCACTAAAACATCACACCTATTATACAAATATTTATCGCTTAAATAAAGGGATAACATTATTTAATTAAAAATTTGTAAATATATGTGATTTTATATAATTAATAAGCAATTCATATTATAAAACAAAAAAGCAGCCGTTGAAGGCTGCTTTAAAAATATCATATGGAAAAAGATAGTTTCGGACTAAGCCATAAAGCTTGGAGTTTCCATATGATTACAGTTGGCATAGATATCTCATCATGTCTATTATATCACTTTTATTAATATTTTGTCAAGTATATATTATAAAAAAAAACCCCAGTCTTTCGACTGGGGGAAATAAAAAGAGGGGCGCTACCTACTCTCGCATGGATTTCCCATACTACCATCGGCCTGGATATGCTTAACGGTCGGGTTCGGCATGGTTCCGCGTGTTCCCATATCCAGTATCTGCACCCCTCAAA
>NZ_LBFB01000040.1:0-5401 GCF_013363285.1 Marinitoga sp. 1154
TATTTCTTTCTTTGATATATACATATTTTTACACAATACTTATTTTAAGTATATACTCTCATTTGTATTTCTCATTGATTGTTTTTGTCTTTATTTCATTTTTCATCTTTATTTTCTACTTTTTTGTTTCTGTTTTTCTCCTCTTCTTTCCTGTTTTTTACTTTCTGCATTTTTTCCCTGTGCAAGCTTTTTCTAAATTGAATTTACTCTATAAAAAATTGGTTATTTTTTCTCCTTTTTCAATATACACTATCTCTTCACAAAGGTTCGTCACCTGATCTGAAACTCTTTCAATATCCCTTGCAATCAATGCATAAGGTATAATAGATTTTTCATCTATTATATCTTTTTTAAAATCTATCAATATATCTTTTCTTATCTGAATTTCCAATTCATCTATTATATTATCTTTTTTCCAAATTTCTATGGCAAGTTCTGTATTTCTTTCATTAAAAGCTTTAAAAACTTCTTTCAACATTTCAAGTGATAACCCTATCATCTTCATCATATCTTCATTTAAAGAGGCTCTTATTCCATTATCTTTAAAATAAAAAACCTTTTGAGCAATATTACAGGATAAATCACCAATTCTTTCAAGATTATTTGAAAATTTAATCATAGTAATAATATATCTCAATTCTTTTGCTAATGGATTATAACGGGCAATGATCTGATAAACTTCATCTTCAATTTTTCTATTTATATCATCAATCTTATCATCAAGATTTATAACCTGTTTAGCTTTTGATTCATTATTGCTTTCTAAAGCTTCAATTGCTATATTAAATGAATCCAGAACTAAAGATAACATTTTTGATATATCTGCTTTTAATACTAAAATTTCATTTTCAAAGTGATGTACATTTTGCATTTATATAACCTCCATTATCCTATTCTTCCATTTAAGTAATCTTCTGTTAATTCATTTTTAGGTGATTTTATTATTTCAGAAGTTAATCCTCCTTCAATCAATTCACCCTGATACATAAAATACAAATAATCAGATATTCTTACTGCCTGGGCCAGATTATGAGTAACAATAATAATTGTATAATTTTCAGATAATTCTTCAAGTAATCTTTCTATTCTTTGAGTAGCAATTGGATCCAGAGCTGAGGTTGGTTCGTCTAATAATATAACTTCAGGATCAACTGCAATAGCTCTTGCAATACATAATCTCTGTTGCTGACCACCAGAAAGTTCATAAGCCGATTTATACAATTCATCCTTTACTTCATCCCATAAAGCTGCTTTTTTTAGAGAATTTTCAACTATTTCTTCAATTTTATTTTTATTTTTCATACCGTGAATTTTTAATCCAAAAGCAATATTCTCAAAAATTGACATTGGAAATGGAACTGGTTTTTGAAATACCATACCAACCCTTTTTCTATATATAGTAATATCTAAACTTTTATCATATATATTGGTGTCTTCAAACAATATTTCTCCTGAAATACGGTAATCTGAAATATTATCATTCATTCTATTTATACTTCTTAATAATGTAGACTTTCCACATCCAGACGGTCCTATAATTGCACTTATTCTATTCCTTTTAAATTTTATATTAATATCTTTCAAAGCTTGTTTATTTCCATACCATGCGTTAAAGTTCTTTACCTCTATTATATCATCTTTTTTTATAATAACATTATTCATCCATTTTCCTCCTTATTCTAAATGCAATAGAATAAATTATTAAAATTATTATCATTAACAATGAAGCTGTACCTTTTGCCATCCATTGCGCACTTTCGCCATATACCATAGCTATATTGTAAATATGTGTGGGTAATGTCATTACCGGATCCTTTAAAGATTTTGGCAAATGAGTTGAATAAAATACAGCTGCAGTTAAAAGCACTGGAGCTGTTTCTCCCATAACTCTTCCTGCACCAATCAAAACAGCAGTTATAATTCTTGATTTTGCTGCAGGTACTACAACTTTATAAATAACTTCAGTTTTTTTCGCTCCTAATGCATAAGCCGACTCCCTTAATGCATTTGAAACTCCGTTTAACGCTTCTCTTGTGGCAGAAGATATAATTGGCAATGCCATAACAGATAATGTTAATGCTCCAGATAAAAGTGATGTTTTGAAACCCAAAGTAATTGAAAACAAAGCTAAACCAAACAAACCAAACACAATTGAAGGTACGCCAGATAAAGATGTTATAGCTATATCTAATAATCTTCCAAATTTATTATTTCCATATTCAGATAAAAAAATACCAGTTAAAACACCTATTGGAACAGAAATTAGAAGTGTTAAAAATAAAAGTAAAAAAGTTCCTAAAATCGCAGGAAATATTCCACCATCTGTCATCATATTTTTTGGAGATTCAAGAAAAAAAGATACAGAAAAATATTTAATCCCATCAAATATTATAAATAAAAATATAAAGACTATTGTAAAAAATACTAAATAACTTAAAAACCTAAATATATAGGAAAATACTAAATCTTTCTTCATTTTTTCAGTCTCCTTGAATAACTTTTATTAAAATTTTTTAATTGAAATTCTTTTAGATATTAATGTTAATAAAAATGATATACTGAGCAAAACTAAGCCAGAAACAAATAAAGCTGAATAATGCAAACTACCTATTTCAACTTCTCCCATTTCACTTGCTATTGCAGCTGTTAATGGCCTTATAGGGTCAAGTAATGAAGTTGGTAACATATTTGCACCTCCAGCTGCCATTAAAACAACCATAGTTTCACCTATAATTCTATTAATAGTTAAAATAGATGCATTTAAAATCCCAGAAATGGCTGCTCTTGATACAATTTTAAAACCAGCAGTAAATTTTGTTGAACCAAGTGCGAGAGCACTTTCTTTTAATTCAATATCAATAGAATCTAATGCTTCCTGCATCAAAGAAGCAGAATACGGCAAAGATAATATTGTAAGACCTATAGCAGCAAGCAACATATTCTCAGGTGACCATGCTCCTATTTCAAACATCCACGGGGAGATATAAATAATTAAAAACATACCAATAATTACAGATGGAACACCAGATAATAAATCTATGGACGATTTTATCATTCTCTTTTCAAATGGTGTTGCATATTCATACATAAAAAAAGCAACTATATATCCAAGGGGCAAAACAATCAAAGAAGTAAAAACTGTTAAAATAATAGAATCAAAAAGCATTGTAAGAATTCCATATGCTGCATCTTCAGAAGTTGGATACCAATCAAAAGTGGTAAAAATTTCCACACCAGCCTCTTTCAATGCTGGTATGGATTCTTTGATTATGAATATAAAAATTGATATTAAAGCAATTATACCTATAGTTGCAGTTAACTTTATCAAAATAGAATTCATTCTATTTTTAAATTCTCGCATTTGAACACTCCTTTTTTATCACCATTTTTACCAATAATTTTAAAAACCATATGCTGCAATATATCCTGCTTTCTCAGCTAATTCCTGACCTTTTTTTGATAATCCAAAGGTTATGTATTCTTTTATAACTCCACTTTCAGGCCATCCATTAGTTACATCAATAAACATATATAATGGTCTTGAAATAGGATACTTTGTATTTAAAATATTCAATTTAGTCGGATGTATATTTTCAACTGTTAAAACTTTTACAGAATTTGTCACATATCCAACGCCAACATATGCAATAGCATAAGGATTTCTGGAAACTTGTTCAATTTCAAATTGTGTAGACTCAACCATTTTTACTGTTGGGGCCATTCGTTCTTTGTTTAAAACCTTTTTTTCAAAAGTCTCATATGTACCGGAAGCTGTATTTCTTGAATAAATAACAATTCTTTTCTTTGGCAAATTTGGATTCACCTGATTCCATGTTCTGATTTTACCTGTATAAATATTTTTTAATGTTTCTAAAGAAATATTATCTATTTTTAATTTCGGATTAACAATTATTGCAATTCCATCATAGGCAATAACAATAGGAGCAAAATATTTATTTTCTTCATTCATTTTTTTTATTTCTTTTTCTTTTAAAAACCTGCTTGCATTTGCAATATCTGTTGTCCCATTAAATAAAGCTGCAATTCCAGTTGAAGATCCGGCTCCCTCAAGAGTTATTTCTAAATCTGGTTTAGCTTTTTTAAGCTCTTCTATCCACAATTGAGCAATAGGAAAAATAGTATTAGAACCTTTAATAATCAACTTTGTTGAAAAAGAAATAACTACAAAACTTATTAATAATACAACTAAAAATACCTTTTTCATAATTTAACCTCCCATTTTGATTTTTATTCCTTAATGCATCTAAATTGTATATTCTAATTTTTTTCTTAATATTTATCCATATTAAGAAATGTTAAAGAAAAAAATCACAAAATTTGAGGATTTTTACTTTTGGAGTAATATGCAACCAACAAAAAACTCCAGCTTTTGCTGGAGTTATATTTTTGATGGACTTTCAAAATTAGTTTTTATAAACCATATATGTAATTTTATCCCATTTTCTTCTTCTACTATATACTCAAAATCTTTTATTGTATTTGAATATATTATTAGCCATCCTTCTTTTAGCCCTTTTCTTTTTATATATTCTTTTAGTTGCTTTTTTGATTTTTCATATTGATCTTCATCTATATTTGCTTTTATTTCTATTAAGTATTCTTTGTTGTTTAAATTTATCAATAAATCTATTCTTCCTCCGCCTATTTGTGTTTCAGGATATACTTTTCCATCTGCTGCTTCTACATATAATCCAAGAAATTGATCAAGATTGTATTGATATACTCCTTCGTAATAGTTTCTGCCCTTGAACATTACTGCTCCTCGTTCTTTTATGTATCTTATATACCTTTTCATTAATTTGTTTAAATCCAGACTTCCATCTTTGTTTAGATATTTTTTTATACTTTCATCAAATGGTTTCATTTGCGATTTTTCTCCATTGATTTGTGGTTTAAATCTTGCATATAACGCTTTGTAATACAACGGCACTTTTACACAGCATATGCCTTCACAATTGTCTATTACTCCGTTTATATATAAGAATTTTATGTTTTCATCATATATATTAAACGTATTCACCCCTTACAAGATTTGGACAAAAAATAAGAAAGTGATATCATAAAATTGAAAAAAAGAAAGGGGTGTTTTTTATGAGAAAACGAACTAATTACGAACCAGAATTTAAGTTATCTGTTGTTAAAGAGTATCTTTCTGATGATTCATTAACTCAAAGAGATATTTGTGAAAAGTATTCTATTCCAGATTCTGTTTTTGCAAGATGGGTTAAAAAATATAAAGATTCTAATTATGACGATAATGTGTTTCATTCAAAAAAAGGTCGTCCTAGTTCTATGATTTCTGATATTTCTAAGGTTCCTCCAATTATTTACGAATCTGCTGGTATTATTAAGTCTAATTCAAATAATACTAATGGGGGTA
>NZ_LBFB01000041.1:0-4890 GCF_013363285.1 Marinitoga sp. 1154
AAATAAAAAGAGGGGCGCTACCTACTCTCGCATGGATTTCCCATACTACCATCGGCCTGGATATGCTTAACGGTCGGGTTCGGCATGGTTCCGCGTGTTCCCATATCCAGTATCTGCACCCCTCAAAACTCATTCACATGTGCATAGTTACTTAATAAGGTCAAGGCCTCGGGCTATTAGTACCGGTCAGCTCAATACATCACTGTACTTACACTTCCGGCCTATCTACGTCCTAGTCTCGAACTGCCCTTACCTCCGAAGAGTGGGAAACCTCATCTCGGGGCCCGTTTCCCGCTTAGATGCTTTCAGCGGTTATCGGTCAGGTACATAGCTACTCAGCTCCTGCTCCTGGCGGAACAGCTGATTCACCAGCGGTACCCTCACACCGGTCCTCTCGTACTAGGTGTGACCCCCCTCAAGTTTCCTACGCCCGCAGCAGATAGGGACCGAACTGTCTCACGACGTTCTGAACCCAACTCACGTACCGCTTTAATGGGCGAACAGCCCAACCCTTGGGACCTACTTCAGCCCCAGGATGCGATGAGTCGACATCGAGGTGCCAATCCGCGCCGTCGATATGAACTCTTGAGCGCGATAAGCCTGTTATCCCCGGGGTAACTTTTATCCGTTGATCGACGGCCCTTCCACTCGGATCCGCCGGGTCACTAAGACCGTGTTTCCACCCTGCTCGACCTGTCAGTCTCGCAGTCAGGCAGGCTTTTGCCTTTACACTCTCCTGTGGATTTCCAACCCACATGAGCCTACCTTCGCGCACCTCCGTTACTCTTTAGGAGGCGACCGCCCCAGTCAAACTGCCCACCTAACACTGTCCCATCAGCGCTCTTCACACTTAATGGTTAGTAACCCATCATGCTGAGGGTGGTATCCCACCAGCGGCTCCACCTACCCTTGCGAGCAGGTTTCTTCGCCTCCCACCTATCCTGTACACAACATGACAAGTTACAATGTCAGGCTACAGTAAAACTCCACGGGGTCTTTCCGTCTAACTGCGGGTACTGGGCATCTTCACCCAGTCTGTAATTTCACCAGGCCCTCCGCTGAGACAGTGTCCAAATCGTTACGCCATTCATGCAGGTCGGAACTTACCCGACAAGGAATTTCGCTACCTTAGGACCGTTATAGTTACGGCCGCCGTTTACCGGGGCTTCGGTTCGTACCTCTCAGCACTCCCCTTAACCTTCCGGCACTGGGCAGGCGTCAGACCCTATACGTCCTCTTTTTGAGTTCGCAGAGTCCTGTGTTTTTGGTAAACAGTCGCCTGGACCTTGTCACTGCGACTCCCCAATGCAGTTGCCCACATCAAGGAGCACCCCTTCTCCCGAAGTTACGGGGCTATTTTGCCGAGTTCCTTAGCGGAGGTTAGCCTGCTCCCCTTAGCCTTCTCAGCTCACCCACCTGTGTCGGTTTTCGGAACGGGCATATCTGCACCGATAAGCGAGGTTTTTCTTGGCAGCTTGGCTACTACCTCGTTGGACTTATGTCCTCCCCATCACGCTTCAGCCTCCACTCCCGGATTTCCCTGGAAGTTTCTTCGACCTTTGCGCTTGGATGAGCCTGCCACTTGCTCACGAGGCTTTACCTTCTGCGTCACCCCTCTTATCTTGACAGTACAGATATGGCACGGGATTTTTTACCCGTTTTCCATCGGTTACTCCTTTCGGATTCACCTTAGGTCCCGGCTTACCCTGGGCGGACGACCCTTCCCCAGGTACCCTTGGGCTTTCGGGGGGAAGGATTCTCACCTTCCTCTCGTTACTCATGCCCACATCCGCTCTTGTGCTTCGTCCAGTAATCCTCGCGAATTACCTTCTCCCTACTGCACAATGCTCCCCTACCAATCCGCAGATTCCGCAGCTTCGGAGTACAGCTTTAGCCTCCTTACATTTTCGGCGCAGTCCGCCTCAACCGGTGAGCTGTTACGCACTCTTTTAATGATGGCTGCTTCTAAGCCAACATCCCGGCTGTCTCTGGCAGTCCACTACCTTTCACACTTAGCTGTCTCTTCGAGCCCTTAGCTGGCGGTCTGGGCTGTTTCCCTCTCGACCATGGAGCTTTTCCCCCACAGTCTGTCTCCCATACTTTAACTTACGGTATTCGGAGTTTGACAAGTTTCGGAGGTTACCCCCCTACGCCTATCAGTGCTCTACCCCCGTAAGTCTTGTATGAGGCCGTGCCTACACACGTTTCGGGGAGATCCAGCTATCACCAGGTTCGGTTGGCTTTTCACCCCTATCCACAGGTCATCCGAATGCGTTTCACTGCATACCGGTTCGGGCCTCCATTGCGTTTCACCGCAACTTCACCCTGCCCATGGATAGCTCACCTGGCTTCGGGTCTGCATATATTGACTCTACGCCCTTTTCAGGCTCGCTTTCACTTCGGCTTCGCCTCTCCCGGCTTAACCTCGCCAATACATGCAATTCGTGGGCACATTAATCAAAAGGCACGCGGTCACGCCTAAGCGCTCCCACTTCTTGTAGGCTTACGGTTTCAGGTTCTCTTTCACTCCCCTCCCGGGGTCCTTTTCACCTTTCCCTCACGGTACTTTTCCGCTATCGGTCGACGGGTAGTATTTAGCCTTGGATGGTGGTCCACCCTGATTCACGCAGGATTCCTCGTGTCCCACGCTACTTGGGATAGTAATCCAGAGTTCCGTATGTATTTCGCCTACGGGACTTTCACCCTCTTCGGTTTGACTTCCCAGTCAATTCGGCTATACATACTTCCACTCCGAGCCTCGTGCAGTCGGCTCCGATTACTTCCCTCTACCCCATGTAGGCAACGGCCGCACCCTTTTACACCTACATGGTTTTGGCTCTTCCCCTTTCGCTCGCCACTACTTAGGGAATCTCTTTTGATTTCTTTTCCTCCGGGTACTAAGATGTTTCCCTTCCCCGGGTTCGCCTCCCTTTCGGGATTTTCGGGTTCCCCCATTCGGATATCCACGGATCTACGCTCGCTTGCAGCTCCCCGTGGCTTTTCGCAGCTTGCCACGTCCTTCTTCGCCTCCCGTCGCCTAGGCATCCGCCGTAAGCCCTTTTTACCTTGACCTTATCTTTCACTATGCACTTGTCAATGAGCTGGTGGAGTAGAGGGGACTTGAACCCCTAGCCTTCTGCGTGCAAGGCAGACGCTCTCCCAATTGAGCTACTACCCCACTCCTTCACTACTGAACAGAGACACCCTTTCTCCTTAGAAAGGAGGTGATCCAGGCGCACCTTCCGGTACACCTACCTTGTTACGACTTAGCCCCCCTCGCTGACTCCACCCTCAATAGCCGGCCTCCTTTCGGTTAGCCTGACCATCTTCGGGCGTTTCCAACTCGGGTGGCTTGACGGGCGGTGTGTACAAGACCCGGGAACGTATTCACCGCAGTGTGGCTGACCTGCGATTACTAGCGATTCCGGCTTCATGCAGTCGGGTTTCAGACTGCAATCTGAACTGGGGCAGGGTTTCTGAGATTCGCTCCACCTTTCGGCCTCGCTTCCCTCTGTCCCTGCCATTGTAGCGCGTGTGTCGCCCAGGACATAAGGGGCACGATTACCTGACGTCATCCCCTCCTTCCTCCGCCTCGTCGGCGGCTGTCCCGTTAGAGTCCCCACCTTCACGTGCTGGTAACTAACGGCAAGGGTTGCGCTCGTTGCGGGACTTAACCCAACACCTCACGGCACGAGCTGACGACGGCCGTGCACCACCTGTCTAGGCTCCTAATACCGAAGTATTAGGTCCCCCTTATCTCTAAGAGGTACTACCTACATGTCAAGCCCTGGTAAGGTCCTTCGCTTAGCTTCGAATTAAACCACACGCTCCACCGCTTGTGCGGGTCCCCGTCAATTCCTTTGAGTTTCATCCTTGCGGACGTACTCCCCAGGCGGCCCACTTATCGCCTTAGCTTCAGCACGAACGGTACTACCGCTCACACCTAGTGGGCATCGTTTACGGCTAGGACTACCCGGGTATCTAATCCGGTTTGCTCCCCTAGCTTTCGGGCCTCAGCGTCAGGTTTACCCCAGGAGACCGTCTTCACCACCGGCCTTCTTACCTGTATCTACGCATTTCACCGCTACACAGGTAATTCCGTCTCCCTCTAGTAACCTCAAGTCTAACAGTTTCAGACGCATCCCCCTGGTTGAGCCAGGTACTTTTACATCTGACTTATTAGACCGCCTACACCCCCTTTACGCCCAGTGATTCCGGGCAACGCTCGCCCCCTACGTATTACCGCGGCTGCTGGCACGTAGTTAGCCGGGGCTTTTCTTTATCTACCCTCATCTGTGAGCCATTCCCTTCTCACTTTATTGTTCGATAAATTCAGGAGTTTACGTCCCGAAGGACTTCGTCCTCCACGCGGCGTCGCTGGATCAGGGTTTCCCCCATTGTCCAATATTCCCCACTGCTGCCTCCCGTAGGAGTGGGGGCCGTGTCTCAGTCCCCCTGTGGCCGGCCACGCTCTCACGCCGGCTACCCGTCGTCGGCTTGGTAGGCCTTTACCCTACCAACTACCTGATGGGTCGCAGGCAGCTCCTCCAGCCATGCCTCAGCACGCTTTCACCTCTCGGTCTCATCCGGTATTAGCCATCGTTTCCAATGGTTGTCCCGGTCTGGAGGACACTTTCCTACGCGTTACTCACCCGTTCGCCACTGGTACTACTCCCCGAAGAGAGCCTCCCCGTTCGACTTGCATGTGTTAAGCACGCCGCCAGCGTTCGCCCTGAGCCAGGATCAAACCCTCCATCCAACTTTTCGAGTTCGATCGCTCACTCTCTTTTTTACTTCCGCTGGGTGTCTCTGTTCACTTGTCAAGGAGCTTTCCTTTCCTTCCCGCGGCTCTTCGTCCGCGTCCGAGTATATATATTACCACCTTTCTTC
>NZ_LBFB01000042.1:0-4633 GCF_013363285.1 Marinitoga sp. 1154
GATCATTGGATATTTTTGCGATTTTATTTTCTAGTATTATATTCCCATCTGTTGTTCCTAGTATAATTTTCCCATCTATTTCATTTATTGTAGATATGTATTTGTCATAATTTATAGTTTTTATATACTTCCCGCTTTCAAGACTATATTCTTTTATTTCTTTTCCCGATGTTAATAGCAATTTATTTCTACTTTCAGAAATAAAACCAATATTTATATTCCTCAGTTTATTATCAAATTTAAACAATTCTGATTTTTTTTGTAAATTATATAAATTTAAACTTACCATCCCATTTGCTGTTAATAAATAATTTTTCGAAATTGTTATAAAATTCCCTTTAAATAATTTTAATTTTTTCTCCTTCAAATTATATATTGTCGTATATGAATATATGTTCCCATTTATATTTTTATTTAATACCATTTTATTATTTGAAACAACATAAAAATTATTCCAATATATATTTTTTATTTTTATAAATTTTTTTAAATTTACATTTGTATTATTTTTTTCGTTATAATATGTAAAAAAATCCTCTATGTAATTAAAATTATTATTTTCAGATTCTAGCCATTGTATCCATCTAATCATATATGGCATTATATTATCTTTTAATTGTTTTTTATTCCATTTTTGTATGTTTATATAAAATTCTTTAAATCTATCTATTCCATAATTTTTAATAAAAAAACCTATAAATGATGCTCCAAATGTATATCCATTTTTCCAATTTAAAAATATTTTTTTATATAACTCATCATAATTCAGATTTCTATATTCTAAAGAATATTTAATCATATATTTAGCATAAAAGTGATATTTTGAACCCAAATCAAGATCATCATTAATATATTTGAACCAATTTGCAAGACCTTCTTTAAAAAAGGAAATTTCTCCTTTAAAAATATACGAATCAATAGCATGTACTATTTCATGTTTTAAATTAACCGGCATTGCAAAAATTACCTTATTATTCCAGAATCCACCAGTCTGATAATCAGATAAACCTATTACTTCTTTTCTTGTTTCAAATAAAATTACTTGAATTTTTTTATTAGTCATTGTTGATTTAAAAGTTCTTATTAAATTTTCTATTTCTTTCTGGTAATATGATGCGATTTCAATAATATAAGGAGCAAAATTAGCGTTTTTCTCAAAGTACAATTCCAGATTTTTAGTATTGAATTTCGCATAATTTTTGCTGGCATATTTATATGCCGAATTCACTTTTTTTTCATCTAGTTCAATGCAAAAACTTACAGTTATAGAAAATATAAAAATTAATAATAATATAATCTTTTTTATCATAAAAATATTTTCTCCTTTTTTAATATTTGACACACCTGCATCAATAAATGCAGGTGTATAGCTTGATTTTAACTTCAAAGACTATTTTTAGCAATCCCCGCTTACTGGGACGTATATATCTCCACCAGGATTTTCTGTTTCTTCAACTCTATCCAAACTACCTGGAGCACATGTAAATAAACATAGCATTCCACCATCTCCAGCCCCCGGATCACTTTCACATGGAGTTAAGTCAGATGAATCAGATAAAACTCCTGGTTCGTTTAAACTTATGATTTTAAATGCCATCTACATACCCCCTCATCATGATTATTACAATAAAGTTATTTTAATAAGTAACTTTACTGCTTATTTCCTTAGATAACAATACCATTGCCCATTCATATTCCAATTTTATAAGATCACAAAAATAATTTTTAAATTCTTTTGGATATGTCTTTTGAAGATCATTTTTTAAATGGCAACCGCCTCCACACAAATTTCTTGCCCAGCATTTATTGCATTTTTCACTTTCAATACCTACCATTATTTTATTGAACAGTTTATATGCTGATTTTATTATTTCATCATGTGTGTTTTTAAATATATTACCTATATAATATTTTTCATTTCCTGTTGCACGATGACACATATACAAATTTCCATCAGCAGAGAGCGAAACTTCTCTTACACCACCAAAACAGTTTATCACTAATTGATTTTTGTTTTTTATTCTATTTTTTCTAACATTTATTGAAGATAATATTATTCCAGAAATTGTTTTGTCTTCTCCGGAAATATATGATTCTATTTTTTTATTGTATTCTCTTAAATCTGGTAATAATGTATAATCTTCTGGAGCTACAAATGCACGAACAATATTTTTGAAATTATATTTAATCCAGAAATTATCAAAATCCTGATTAAATTTTGTTACTGTCATCCTTGTAATATATGGAATCTCATACTTTTCCAGCAATTTTATTCCTTCTATAGTTTTTTTAAAAGAATCCTCTTTATTTTTTAGAGGTCTTAACAAATTATGTTCTCTTTCATCTCCATCAATACTTATCATTACTTTAAAATCATATTTTTTCATAAATTTGGCTATTTTTTCATTTAATAATGTTCCATTTGTTGTTATATTGTAAGCAGGTTTTTGATCAAAATTTTTTTCTATATATTCAACAATTTTTTTTATAAGCTTAAAATTTAATAATGGTTCTCCACCAAAAAAAGAAATTGATAATTGCCCAAAATTATTATTATACAATTTTTCCAATGCTAATTTTACAGTTTCAAAGTTCATTAAAGAGGTATTACCATATGTGCCATTATCAGCAAAACAATAAATACATTTCATATTACATTTTTGAGCTATATTTAATACTAAAGCATTAAAGTTAATATTTTCATAAAACAAATTTTTTTTATCAATAGTATCAGTAATTTTTATTGAATTATTTTTGATAAACTCTTTTAATTCAAACGGTAAATTTATACTTTTTTCTTTATATTCTTTTAAAAAGTTATATGCATCTTCATCTAATTTATAACATGCTATACTTTCTGGGAAAAAAATAATTTTTTCATTTAACTTTTCAAATATGTGAAAATCAATATTATTTTTAATATTATCATCCCCTTTATTTTTTGTTCTGACATTAGAATAACTCAGTCGACTGAGAATATATAATTAAAAATATTTTCGAAATTTTTCTCACTTATAACATATGATTTATTTAATAATATTATGATTAAATATTGCGAATTTTATAACTTAATAATTCATAATAAAACTTTATGGATATATAATTTTTATATTAAGTTACATTTAACTAAAAATTATTATTTTCACTTATTTAATTCACAATAATTTTAGCAAAAAAAAAAAAAAGATGTCAACTATACTATGTAAAATTCAAGTAAAATTATAATAGTTTTTTATTTTCTAAAATTAAAAATTTTTACATAATTATTATATCACTCGATATATTTTTGCTGTTATTTTTTTATTTAATTTTGATGACTATAATCATAAATTTCTTTTATGATTTTTAATAATAAATGCCTTGGTTATTACTATGAAAATAAATTTTCTTACTCCAGGTTCATTTCAAAATTCATTCTTTCAGTTTTATATTTTACCATTTCTAACATGACTTGCAAGTATTTTTTCTAAAATAAATATCCGCTTTTTATCAATGTTTTAGAATTCGATTTTTGTTACATTTTAATTAATTTTCATTTTTTTAATTTTTGTTATTTTTTTGTAATAATTCTATACTGTGCTTCTTTTCTTTTTTTTAGATATTTCATATATCTATTTGGTCTTTTTTATATTTTAATTAAGCTAAAATTTCTTGTTTTTAAATTTTATATGAAACAAAATGATTAATTCTCTATAAAAGGATGATTAATTTTAAGATATTCTCAGGCAAGAGGTTATATTAAGAATGAAGATTATAATAAAGCATATGAGTTATTTATAGAAGGATATAATTTTGCAAAAGAATTTCCGTACTATGATGTGTAATGATTTAAATGGCGCTGCATGGTGGATAAGGAAGGTGGAGAAAAAAACTCATCACTGAGCTTTTAAAGAATGTGAAGAATTTTAAAGAAAAATTCATGATTTTGCCATTAAATATGGTCTTGGTCAAAAACGTATTGCTCTTGGTTATTACTCTTTTGAGGATGATGAAAGAATTTTGATTGATGAGATTATTGATAAATTCTTATAACAAAATCCCCGAAAACGGGGATTTTGTTAATTTGAGATTATGTGCAGTTATATCTTTTCAATTATATAATCATCAATATTCCTTTTTTCAGAATCAATGTTTATTCCTATTATATATATTTCTTTTCCTTTGTATTTTTCATAATATTTCTTTTCTTTTATCTGGTTTATTGCATCAATTGCACTTTTATCTACTTTTATTTCAAAAAGATATATCCTTTCATCAAAATCTATTACAAGGTCACTTCGTCCTAAGTTTGTTAATTCTTCTGCTTTTACGTCTATTCCTGCTGATGCTATTATTGTAAATATTAATGAATGATAATACTTTTCTTCTTTTTTGTGTAAGTTATACGGTATTGCACTTATTATTTTCTTTTTTTATGTATTCATCTTTTGTTTTTACTTTTTTATAGAATTCTCTTAAAAATGCTCTAAATTCTTCTGCTTTTTCTTTATTGTTTATATGCTCAAGTATTGGTGATTCATATTCGTCTATGAGTATTACTGTTTTTTCTTTGTATTTTTTACTTAATTCTGTTATTAAATGTCCAAATTTTGTTGGTAAATTATTTTTTATTGGTGAAATATCATATTCTCTA